>NZ_JBSSCH010000003.1:0-245939 GCF_054059615.1 Thermostichus sp. OS-CIW-33 | reverse complement strand
AAACTGTTTGCAGTTTGCTTCTTTCCCAATGTTAACTCTCTCTTCTGTCTGTAAAAAAGCCAATATCTTCTGCCATTTGTTTTCATCTAAAAAAACCAACTTCATCCTCTTTCCTCTATAAATTATTCTCTCTATCCTAACATAAGATCAACACGACCTAGTCGGGTTCTAGCAACACCTTTGATATTCAGGGCTTCGTACCCAATATGCTTGCCCTTGCTTACCAGCCAGTTCGCTGTTTTGTCATGAAAATCTTTGCGCTGAGATAGTGGTTAGTGGATAGTCACTATTCACTATCCACTGGTCACTATCCACTAGTCACTAGCCATAGGCGGTTTGACCCCTTCTTCTCGCGAGACAAGGCTCGCTGCAACCTCTTGAGCCTGAGCTCTGCCTTGCGATAGTACTGGGGAACTGGAACAGACTCCCCCGCGTCGGTCACCAAAAAGGAGTCCAGTCCCATGTCGATCCCCATCGTGTTCTCCAGTGTTGGCGGGTCAGGGGTAAATACGGGGACAGATGAATCTTGCAGGCTCAAGGTCACATACCACCCGTCTGCCTTGCGGGTGATGGTAGCAGTCTTGATGACAAAACCGTCAGGCAAAGGACGGTGCTGAATTATGCGAACAGCACCGATTTTTGGCAGATGGATAAACTGCCCGCAAATGCAGTCTTGTTTCATCTGGGGGAAACTGAAGGAGCGATACCGCCCAACTCCCTTGAATCTGGGTTTCCCTGCCCGCTTGCCGTTACCGTCCCCCTTCAGCCAGCGGTCGAATGCTTTGTGCACTCGCTCTATGCAGTTTTGGAGGACTTGCGAATGGATGGCTCTGTACTGCGGAAACAGGGCTTTCGTCTTCACCAAGTCCCGTTTCTGGGAGTAGAAATCGGGATTGTCTTTTAACTCAGGCAAGTGACAGATTAAGGGACAAGCATTGATGTCACAGCGATTGTGTTCCCACCACGCAAAGCGCTCTGCCAAGCGATAGTTATAGTGCTTCCGCAACAACTCTAGCTATTGCTCCATTAGAGCAACTTGGCTAGAGGTAGGGCGTAAGCGATATTGATAGGCAGTTCTCATGATGAGTTTATAAAAGTTCTCATGATGAGCGTATAAAATCCTGCTACGCCGGTCATAGCACCAGTAAGGACAAAGCATCGTGTCCTTGCCTCTCATCCCGACCCTCACCCTGGATAGTGGTGAGTGGATAGTGACTAGCCACTAGTCACTAACAGAGGGTGGGGCTTCCCGGCGGTCTAGCTAACTGCGACCAGGGCTTGATTAGCGCTCCTCCGCCAACCGCACCTGTACCGACTGGCCGTGGGCGGGCAACCCTTCCGCTTGTGTGAGAGCCTGAATGGCGCTGGCCACCTCCCGCAAAGCCGCTGAGCTGTATTGAATCAGACTGGAATGCTTTAGGAAAGTTTCCACCCCCAAAGCCGAGGCATAGCGGGCCGCACCGGCGGTGGGCAAGGTATGGTTGGGGCCAGCCAGGTAATCTCCTACCGCCTCCGGAGTATGGTGGCCCAAGAAAATGGCCCCCGCATGGCGAATGGGATCCAGCAAAGCCCAGGGATCTGCCACCTGCAGTTCCAAATGCTCTGGCGCAAACAGGTTGGACAAAGCCACCGCCGCCGTCAGATCCGGCACCACCGCAATCAGCCCGTAATTCACCACCGACTTTTCCACCATCAGACGGTTGGGATGGGCCTCCATCTGGGTGGCCACCGCCTGCTGCACCTGCTGGGCCAGCTGGAGATCGGTGGTCAGAAGGATGGCCGCCGCCAAGGGATCGTGCTCGGCTTGGGCCAGCAAATCGGCAGCCACATAAAGGGGGTTGGCGCTCTCGTCGGCGATGATCAACACCTCCGATGGCCCGGCCAGCGAGTCGATCCCCACCGTGCCGTACACCAGCTTTTTGGCCAAAGTTACGTAGATGTTGCCGGGGCCGGTGATCACGTCCACCTTGGGGATGGTCTCGGTGCCGTAGGCCAAAGCCCCTATTGCCTGAGCCCCTCCAACGCGATAGATGGTGTGGATGCCTACTTCTTGGGCGGCCACCAAAATGGCCGGGCTAATCCCCTTGCCCCCCGAGCCGTCGGATCCCGGTGGCGTCACCATCACAATCTCGGGCACCCCTGCCACCTGGGCCGGGATGGCGTTCATCAACACCGTGCTGGGATAGGCGGCTCGCCCTCCCGGAATGTAGAGGCCGGCGCGATCCACAGGGCGGTATTGCTTGCCCAAGACGATCTCAGGGCCGGGAAAGCTTACCCAACTGCTGGGCACCCGCTGCCGGTGAAAAGCTTCAATGCGCTGCTTGGCCAGCCGTAGGGCTGAAAGCAACTGCGGAGATACCGCCTGGTAAGCTGCCTCTAGCTCGGCCCCAGACACCTTCAGCTCGGCAACGCTCAGCTCCACCTGGTCGAACTCAGCCGTATAGGTCAGCAGGGCCCGATCCCCCTGACGGCGTACCGCTTGCAGGATCTCCCGCACAGTTGCTTCGCGGTGCAGGTTCTGGTCAGCCTGAGTGCGCTCCGAGATCCGTCTGAGCTCGGCTTCAGCCTCGGCTAGCTGGGTGACGATTCTCAGCATAGCGACTCCTTCGCGTAGAGTGCCGCAACCCCATAGTAACGAGGGATCCGGCGGCATCGCGGTAGCAAAGCGGATCTTTCGCTGGGTCGGCTTGCGGCGACAAGAAGGGACATCCCCAGGCAGGGATCTTGTCTGCACCTGGCGCGATCCGGGTTGACCATGGTCATAGCTTAGCCTGGATTTTCCTCGACCAAGAGCCGGGTAGAGTTCGCCGATAGCCCTACTTAGGAAAAAGCCTGCCCCTTTTCATAGGCGCAGTTCTGACGATTTGATCAAGTTGCGAAAATCGTGGATTACCTCTTCACAGCGACGGAAAAAAGCCAGCACCCAATCCCGTAGCACCCTTTGCTGAGATTCGTCCAGTTCCTTGAGGGATCCCCGGTAGTGGATCTGGCCGCTGCGCTCGATCTCGAACTGGTTCAGCCATTCTGCTTGGGATCCCTGGCGTTCCACCACTTCCTGCCGTGCTGCCTTCCAATAGTTGACGATCACCGCCTTGCCCAAATAGCCGGTTGTCATCTGGCAGAGACGGTTCAGAGATTGCACGAAGACATCCATCTCCATGCGCGGGCCCGCCGCAGGAGCGGAACTGGGCTGGGTAGCGTTCCGGCCTGCCTCCGCCTGGCTGGTAAATAGACGAAAGGTGGCTAAGCCCTTTGGCGTATCCTGCTGCAGCTCGGCTCGCAGGCGGTTCACGGCCAAGGTGTAAACCGGCATCACCAGCTCGTCATTCACCGCCACCAGCAGCGCCCATTCCGGCCCGAGGGGGTAAACGAAGACCCGCTGCTCGGCAAACTGAAAATCAAAATAGTCAAGTCCTGGGGGCATGGTCTGCAAAACTTGAAACAGCCCTTCGGTGAGGGCCTGTTGCTGTCGGCTATCCAAATCCTGAAAAGAGCGGTAGAAAAAAGGGCGACCTGTCCGACTCAAGAGCGCCACCCCCATCACCCCGCGGATGGACAAAAAACTGTCGAGCGTTTCCTTCTCCATGCCCACTCAACTTGGGTAACACTCTTACTCTTATCCTGACTTAGATTGCCCGAGGGTGGGCGAGCACAACCAACCGAGAGCTGGATGCTCGATGTTTGGGATTGATGTTTGGGATTTAGGAAATGCACCGGGACAAAAACGCCTCGATCCGTCCCACTGCCTCCTCCAGACGGGATCCCTCGACCACCAAAGCAAAGCGGACATAGCCTTCCCCACTGGGGCCAAAGCCAGAACCGGGAGACAGGGCAACCCCTGTGGCTCTCACCAAGTCCAGACAAAACTGGGCAGAAGAGCCGCGATAAAACTCCGGCAGAGGCGCCCACAGATACATGGTGGCTTCTGGCAAGGGCACAGGCCAACCCATGCGGTGCAGAGCCGCCACGGCTATATCCCGTCGCTCGCGGTACACCTGCCGCCAGCGCTGCAAAAAGCTATCGGGAACTGTCAAAGCTGCTGCTGCCCCCCGCAGAATGCCCTGGTATTGGTGGAAGTCGATGGTGGATTTCACCCACCGCAGGGCTCGGATCAGCTCCCGGCTGCCAATGGCGTAGGCTACCCGGAATCCCCCCATGTGATAGGACTTGGAGAGAGAAAAAAACTCGATGGTGCGGGTTTTATCGGGATCCGCCTGCAGCGCAGAAGGGGCCACCTGGCCGTCGAAGCGCCAGTCCACATAGGGAAAATCGTGGGCCAGAACGATGTCGTACTGCTGACAAAACTGCAGGGTTTCTTGCCAAAACTCCGGGGTGACGGTGGCAGTGGTGGGGTTGTGGGGGTAGTTCAACACCAGCAGCCGCGCCTGCCGGCAGATCGCTGCCGGGATCCGATCCCAGCGGGGCAAGAAGCGGTTTTCCGCCCGCAGGGGCAGGTAGTAGGGGATCCCGCCCGCCAGATGGATCCCGCCCACGTGAGAGGGATAGGCCGGATCCGCAACCAAAGCAACATCGCCGGGGTTGAGCAGGGCCAGGGGCAAGAGGGCCGTTCCCTGCTGGGATCCGATCAACGGCAGCACCTCTGTTTCCGGATCGATCTCCAGGCCGAACTTCCCCATGTACCACTTGGCGCAGGCAGACCGAAAGTCCGCCGTGTCGTGAAACAGCGTGTAGCCATAGGTAGAGGGATCCGACAGAGCCGATTGGATGGCCGCCAAGGAGTCTGAAGGTGGGGGCAGATCGGAGGATCCCAGAGACAGATCGATCACATCCAGGCCAGAGCGACGAGCCTCTCGCTTGGCTCGATCCATTTGGTCAAACACATTGCCGCCGAGGGGCTGAAGTCGCTGGGCGAGGGGAATCGACATGCAACAACTCTTGCAAAGCAGGGGGGTCTATCCTAGCTTGAGGATCCCCTCAGGGATTGTCGTCAGCATTGGGGGAAGAAGGTGAGGTTGGACGCGTGCTGGCCGCCGGCCCCCGGTCGAAAATCTCGATGTGCCACTGTCCTTGGCCGTTGCTCTCAAAAGCGATAAACCGGCCATCGCCGCTGATGGTGGGGTTGCGCACATCTCCTGGCACCCGGCTGCTGATGTTTTCTATCCTGCGAGTTTCCCGGTCGTAGAGGAAGATCTCAGACTTGCCCAGAGCATTGGACACGTAGACGATGTAGCGGCCATCAGCGCTGATGTCGGGCGAGGTAGCCGCCACGTCGCTGGAGTTGAGGCCGGGCAGATCCACCAAGCGACGTTCCACCGTGTCGTAGAGAAAAATATCCTGGCTGCCGCTGCGGGCCGAGGAAAACACCAGGTAGCGGCCATCTCCGTTGAAAGCAGGCTCCCCATCGGGGAAGATGCTGTTGAGGCCACTGTTGGTCAGGCTGGGACGCGGGGTGCGAAAACCTGCGGGGCTGCAGCCCAACAGCACCAGGCTCAATCCGGCCGGGCCCAGCTTTCTCGCCCACCGGGCCGCGCCAAACAGGATCCGGCCATTGGTCAGCATGGCATCGCCTCTCCAACCCACTCTTCCCATCATACCCGGTTGACAAACTCGGCTCCGGCTAGGGCTCCACCTTGACACCCTTCCAGAAGGCCACATAGCCCCGGATGTTGGCCGCAGCGGGTTTGGGATCCGGGTAGTACCAGGCGGCATCTTTGTTCTCCTGGCCGTTGACCACGAGGGTGTAGTAGCTGGCCTCCCCCTTCCAGGGGCAGGTGGTGTGGGTAGAGCTGGGCTGGAAGTATTCCCGGCGCAGAGATTCCGGCGGAAAATAGATGTTGCCTTCTACGGTTTCGTAGCGGTCTGTCTCCGCCACCACCACCCCATTCCAGATAGCCCTGGGCATGGAAAACCTCCTCTTGCCAAGTTTTGGATATCGGATTTTTGAGTTGCGGATCCCGGCGGCTGAGGCCGCCTTGCTTTGAGCTTAACTCTTCCCTTCCTCTTATGATCGTCTTGTATTGTCCCTTGTATTGTCCGATGAGAAGCTCTCTGTCCGGTGGGGAAGCCTGCCGATCCCGAGAGCAAAGTGGAGTCTTTTAAGGGCTGCTTCCTACCGCTATTGAGCGCTACGGCTATGGCTCGCCGCAACACCCTACAAGATGACCTCAACTACCAACAAGCCAAGCGCAGCCTGCGCCAGTGGGTGGCCCAACTGGATCTGCGCCCCCAAGAGGTCGCGGGCTTAGAAGGGGAGTTGGAGAGCTTGCAAGCGCTCTTGGACAAGCTGGAAACCGAGGTCATCCACATCGCCGCCTTTGGTCTGGTGGGGCGAGGCAAGTCTTCCCTGCTCAATGCCCTGCTGGGCGAGCCAGTCTTTGAGACGGGGCCCACCCATGGCATCACCCGTACCCAGCAAGCGGCAACTTGGAACATCAGCTGGGAAACCCGCCCCCAGTCCTCCTTCTCTGGCACATCCCTGCAGGGATCCCGCCTCCCCCCTTCCTCGGTGCAGTCGGTACAGGTCGCCCATTGGCAGGGATCCCGTCTGGAGCTGATCGACACTCCCGGCCTGGATGAAGTAGACGGCGAAGAGCGGGCGCGGCTGGCCCAAGAAGTGGCCCAGCGAGCGGATTTGATCCTGTTTGTCGTCTGCGGGGATCTGACGCGGGTGGAGTTTGAGGCTCTGGCCACCCTGCGGGAGGCGGGCAAGCCTATGCTGCTGGTGTTCAACAAGATCGACCAGTACCCAGAGGCAGATCGCCAGGCCATTTACGACAAGATCCGCAACGAACGGGTGCGGCAGCTCCTTTCTCCCAACGAGATCGTCATGGTGGCGGCCTCCCCTCGCGTGCCCCGCCTGGTGCAAAGGCCGGATGGGAGCTTTGCTGCCCAGATGGAAGTGGGATCCCCGCAGGTGGATGAGCTGCGCCTGAAAATCCTGGAAGTCCTGCATCGGGAGGGGCGTTCGCTGCTGGCCTTGAATGCCCTCCTGTTTGCCGATCGGGTTAACCAGCAGGTAATTGAGCGCAAGCTGCAAACCCGTGCCCAGCAAGCCCAAGACCTCATCGCCTCAGCCGCCCGCACCAAAGCGCTGGCGGTTGCCCTCAACCCCATCACCCTGCTCGATACCTTGGGAGGGCTGGCCATCGATGTCACCCTGATCCTGCGCCTGGCCCGCCTGTACGGCTGGCCCATGAGCACTGCAGGAGCCACACAACTGCTGCAGAAGATCATCCTCAGCATGCTCAGCCTGGGCGCCGGCGAGTGGGTGGCGCTGTTGGGCCTGGGATCCCTGAAAACCTTGCTGGGGGGATTCTCTCTGGGAGCCTACGGTTCCGTGGCCCTGACGCAGGCGGTGTTGGCCGGGTTTTCCTGCTATGCCATCGGCGAGTCCGCCCGCCGCTACCTGGCCCAGGGAGCCAGTTGGGGGCCAGAGGGCCCCAAAGCCGCCATAGCCCAGATTTTGGCCGATTTGGACGAAGCCTCGATCACCGCCCGCCTGCGGGAGGAAATCCGCCACAAAATCGGATTTGCTTTCCCCTGACCCTCTACAATCAAAAAGCCGAGCCGCGTCGTCCTCATGACCTACTGCCTTGGCATCATCACCCGCTTTGGCTTGGTGATGGCGGCAGATTCCCGCACCAACGCCGGGGTGGACTACGTCTCCACCTACCAAAAGCTGTTCGATTTTTCCGTGCCCGAAGAGCGGGTGATCTTGATCTGCACCTCCGGCAACCTGTCCATCACCCAGGGCGTTTTGACCGAAGTGCAGCGGGATCTGCGCCAACCGGAAAGTTCCAATCTCCACACCTTTCCCCACCTCTACGACGTGGCCCGCTACCTGGGATCCAAAATTCGTTACATCCAGGAGCAAGACCGACCCTGGCTGGAAAAGGACGGTATCGACGCCCAGTGCAGCCTGTTGTTGGGGGGACAGATCCGAGGCGAAGAGCCAGCCCTCTTTTTGATCTACAGCCAGGGCAACTGCATCCAGGCCACCCCGGAAACCCCTTTTTTGCAGGTGGGGGAAACCAAATACGGCAAGCCAATCTTGGATCGCACCCTCTCCTACGAAACCTCGCTAGCAGATGCGGCCAAATGCGCTCTCCTTTCCATCGACTCCACCATGAAATCCAACATCTCCGTCGGCCCCCCCATCGATTTGGTGATGGTGCAAGCGGATCAGTTCAAGGTCACCCACCGTCTGCGCCTGCGCACCGGGGATCCCTACCTGGCCAAGATGCGCAAACTGTGGGAGAGCGCCCTCAAACAAGCCTTCGACCAAATGCCCCCCATCGAGTGGGACTACTCGGATCCAGCTGATCGGGAAGAGCTGCTCGACTGAGAGGGGGAGATTGGTAGGATAGGGGTTAATCCATCTCTGCCCAACCCCTGCCATGTCAGCCCACACCTTTCAAGACTTGATCTTTCGCCTGCAACAGTTTTGGGGGGAGCAGGGCTGCTTGATCCTACAACCCTACGACCTGGAAAAAGGCGCCGGCACCATGAGCCCCCACACGTTTTTGCGCGCCTTGGGGCCGGATCCCTGGCGAGTGGCCTATGTCGAACCCTGTCGCCGCCCCACCGATGGACGCTACGGTCAAAACCCCAATCGCCTGCAGCACTATTTTCAATACCAAGTGTTGATCAAGCCCTCCCCCGATGACATTCAAGATGTCTACCTAAATAGCCTGCAAGCTTTGGGCGTGAACCCGGCAGAACACGATGTTCGCTTTGTGGAAGATGACTGGGAATCTCCCACCTTGGGGGCTTGGGGCGTGGGCTGGGAAGTGTGGCTGGACGGCATGGAAGTAACCCAGTTCACCTACTTTCAGCAGGTGGGCGGACAAGATTGTCGCCCGGTTTCTGTAGAAATTACCTATGGGCTAGAGCGCCTGGCCATGTATCTGCAGGGGGTGGATTCGGTTTTCGATCTCTGCTGGAATGAGCATCCTTCTCTGGGACGGATTACCTATGGACAAATCTATTTCCAAAATGAGGTCGAGCAATCTTATTACAACTTCGAGTATTCCGATCCGGAGATGCTACTGGAATTGTTCCGGCTCTACGAAGCCGAGGCCAAGCGTTTGATCGAAACCACCCAACAGAAACTGCAGAAACAGGTGTTGCCGGATCGGTTGGCCGTGTCTCTGCTCCTGCCCGCCTACGACTATGTGCTCAAGTGCTCCCACACCTTTAACCTGCTCGACGCTCGTGGTGTCATTGCTGTAGCCGAGCGCACCCTCTACATTGGGCGCATCCGTAACCTGGCTCGACAATTGGCGGAGCTGTACGTCAGCCAAGCGGATCGACCGGGATCCAGCTATGCCCTGCGGCAACCGGAACCCGCTTTGGTTTACAGGGGTGCCTCTCCTCAGAGTTAATTCTTGAGAAAGGGATCCCACCTTTGGCTATGATGAGAGATTGGTGTCAGCAAGGTGCTGGCTGCCCAAATGGCTCTTGTGGAAAGTCAGTGACCTCGTTTTCATCCTCTTTTTCTGACCAGTTCACCTTACTTTTTTCGGAAAAGCTTTATGTTTTACCATCATCCCGTCACTCGGGTTTCCATCTTTATTGATGGCAATAATATGTTTTATGCTCAACAGAAAAATGGCTGGTTTTTTGACCCACGCCGGGTGCTGGATTATTTTGTTAGATCACAGCCGAATGTTGAATTGGTCAACGCCTTTTGGTACACCGGCATCAAGGATCCCCATGATCAGAGGGCCTTTCGAGACGCTCTGATCAGCATGGGCTTCACTGTGCGCACCAAGATCCTCAAAGAATATCGAGATGAAGACTCCGGTCGGTACTCCCAAAAAGCAAATCTGGATATCGAAATAGTAATCGATATGTTCAACACCGTTGGCCAGTACGATAGGATCATTCTATTTAGCGGCGATGGAGATTTTGAGCGGGCCGTCGAGCTGTTGCGTTCCAAAAACACGCTGATTACAGTTGTCTCCACCGAAGGGATGATCGCCCGCGAGCTGCGCAACGCCACCGACCGCTACATCGACCTCAATGACATTCGCCCCTACATTGAGAAGTTAGACAAGTAGTGCTTTGGGCAGGGTTCTGGACTGCTTCCTCTGCCGTCGGGTCAGACCCATAGCCTCCTGGCGAGCTGGCGACAACACCGCCTAAGTTCGTTCTGGCTTTTTCCATCTTCACGGATCCCATCCCTGCCACACAAGCGGCACGTCTGTTGTACCGGCTCTAGTCAGCGCTGCCGGAAAGGAGCTGTCCCGGCCAATTCCAGTAGGGTGCTCTGGTGTCCGGCAGAAGGGCTGTGTCTTCTCCCCTTGGCAGCCAACTTCTGGGCAACCTCAGTTCAGGCAGGGGAGCAGAGAGGCTAGCATTGTAAAAAATCTTTGCCCTGATCAGGTTTTTATGACCGGCGTTCCTGTCTCCCGTATTCGCAACTTTTCCATCATCGCCCACATCGACCACGGCAAATCCACCCTCGCCGATCGCCTCCTGCAGGAAACGGGCACCGTTTCAGCTCGCGAGATGAAGCCGCAACTGCTGGACAGCATGGAACTGGAGCGGGAACGGGGCATTACCATCAAGCTGCAAGCGGCCCGCATGAACTACCGTGCCCAAGACGGCCAAGATTATGTTTTGAACCTGATCGATACGCCGGGGCATGTGGACTTCACCTACGAAGTCTCCCGCTCCCTGGCCGCCTGTGAAGGGGCGCTGCTGGTGGTGGATGCCTCTCAAGGCGTGGAGGCCCAAACCTTGGCCAATGTGTACCTGGCCCTGGAGAACAACCTGGAAATTATTCCGGTGATCAACAAAATCGACCTGCCGGGCGCCGAGCCGGAGCGGGTGATTGCGGAGATTGAGCAGGTAATCGGCCTTGATTGCAGCGGGGCAATCCTCGCCTCTGCCAAGGTGGGTATTGGCATTCAAGAGATTCTGGAGGCCATTGTGCAGCGGGTGCCGCCCCCACGGGATACGGTGGCGGAGCCCCTGCGGGCCTTGATTTTCGATAGCTACTACGACGCCTATCGCGGCGTGATCGTCTATGTGCGCATCATGGACGGGGAGGTGAAAACGGGGGACAAGATTTGCTTTATGGCCTCTGGCCGAGAATACGAGATTACCGAGCTGGGGGTGATGCGTCCCAACCAAGAGCCGGTGGATGCCCTACATGCGGGCGAGGTGGGCTACATGGCCGCCGCCATCAAGAGCGTGGAACACGCCCGGGTTGGGGATACCATCACACTGGTGAATCGCAAAGCTCCTGAGCCCCTGCCCGGCTACAAAGAAGCCAAGCCGATGGTGTTTTGTGGCCTGTTCCCCAGCAGCTCCGACCAGTACGCCGAACTCAAAGAAGCTCTAGAAAAACTCAAGCTCAACGATGCTGCCCTGTACTTTGAGCCAGAAATTTCCAGCGCCATGGGCTTCGGCTTCCGCTGTGGTTTTCTGGGCCTGCTGCACATGGAGGTGGTGCAGGAACGCCTAGAGCGGGAGTACAATCTCGATCTGGTGATCACAGCTCCGACGGTGGTGTACCAAGTTACCCTCAACAACGGCTCTGTGATTCGGGTGGACAATCCCAGCAAGCTGCCTCCCCCCAACGAGCGCACCAGCATTGAGGAGCCGATTGTCAGGGTAGAGGTGATTCTTCCTGAGGAATTTGTCGGTACCGTGATGGAGCTGTGTGAGACCAAACGCGGCACTTTTAAAGACATGAAATATCTGGCGCAGGGTCGGACTACGCTGGTGTACGAGCTGCCTCTGGCGGAAGTGGTCACCGACTTTTTCGACCAATTGAAATCACGCACCCGCGGTTATGCCAGCATGGACTACCAAATGATTGGCTATCGCGCCGATGATTTGGTGCGTTTGGACATTTTGATCAACGGCGATGTGGTGGATTCTCTATCCACAATTGTGCATCGGGACAAAGCTTTTTATGTAGGCCGTTCTCTAGTGGCCAAGTTGCGGGAGCTGATCCCGCGCCATCAATTTGAAGTGCCCATTCAGGCGGCGATTGGCTCTAAAGTGATTGCTCGTGAAACCATACCGGCCCTGCGCAAAAACGTCTTGGCCAAATGCTACGGAGGAGACGTGACCCGCAAGCGCAAGCTTTTGGAAAAACAAAAAGAGGGGAAAAAACGCATGAAGGCGGTGGGAACGGTGGATGTGCCCCAAGAAGCGTTTATGGCCGTGCTGAAGTTGCAGAATGACTAGGGCGATTGGCACTCAACTGGGGCGGGAAGAGGTGTTGGCCTGGCTACAGGAGCAGGTGTCTCCCCCTCGCCTTCGCCATATTTTGGGGGTAGAGGCGATGGCCCGACAGCTGGCGGCCCACTACGGGCTGGATGAGCAGAAAGCTGCTTGGGCAGGGCTGATGCACGACTTGGCCAAGGCTTTCCCGCCGGAGCAACTGTTGCAAAGGGTGGCTCAGGAACGGGAGCTGGATGAAATTGAGCGGGCCGAACCTCACATCCTGCACGCTGAGGTGGGATCCCTGGTGGCGCGGGAGCAGTTTCAGGTACAGGATCCGGAGATCTTGGCGGCCATTGCCAACCACACGCTAGGGCGGCCCGGCATGGATCCCCTCAGTTGTGTGGTTTTCGTGGCCGATGCCCTGGAGCCGAATCGGGGCAGCAACCCAGAATTGGAGCGGTTGCGGCAGATGGCTTTTGTAGATTTGTCTAAAACCGTAGTGGGAGTATGTGACTTGAGCCTAAAATTTTTGCTAGACCGGAATCAGGTGGTTCATCCGCGCACACTCATGACTCGGAATCATTTTTTGTTACATCCTTTAGAAAAAGCGGTGTCCTAGGTTAACTCAGTCGTTTCAGGAGGGTTTTAGTTGCTACATCTCATGCCTGCCCCCGCCGGGGATCCCATCTATTGCATGGCGCTGAGTGCAGCTCGCGCGGCAGAAGAGAAAAAAGGTGGCGATATCGTTCTGCTGGATGTATCCCAAGTCTCCACTTTGGCAGATTACTTTCTTCTGGTCAGCGGCTACTCGCTTACGCAAGTCCGCGCCATTGCCCGAGCAATTGAGGAAAAGGTTTGGGACGAGTGGAAACAAACTCCGCGCCGCATCGAAGGGCAGGAATCGGCCTCTTGGATACTGATCGACTATGCCGATCTCATTGTCCATGTGATTATGCAACAGGAAAGGGACTACTATGACCTAGAGTCTTTCTGGATCCAGGCTCAGCGAGTCGATCTGCCCATAGCAGGCTAAATCTATTTGTTTTGGATCCCTGGATTTGGCAGTTCTTCAGAGCTTGGAGCCAAGGGAAGAGTTGCTCTTTACAACTCTTTAACTGCCTTCCAGGGCCTCCTTGACAGACAGAAGTTTTAGTCAATTGTCAAGAAATATGTAAGTTTCTTAATATTCCCGCAATTTCTTACACAGTCACGTGTTAGGGTAGTGAATGACAAATAGCTGAGTAAGATCTTCCTGCCTTTTGCAGTCGAGTTTCTATAGTCTTTGTTAAACGCTCTACCTTGTTTCTCTTGAACGCTGATAATTCTTCGTTGGTACTGAATACCAGCAAAAAGATTTTCCAGCTGCTGATGGCTCCTATTGGCTGCTTTCAGCGGCAAGTGGAAAGGCAAACGAGGCGAATAGAGGAGGCAAGGATTGGCTGCACAAGAGGATCTTACGAACGAAACCGCAACTTCTTCCCGACGGCAGACTTAACTGCAACCGGCTTAAATGGTCGGCCTGTAGGCAAAATCCGGTGCCAAAAGCAGCGGAGGAAGATGGGGAAGCAGCGTTTTTTGTTTAATGTCTGTTTTTAAGAGCGACAGGGATTTTTAGGAGGGACATTCATCATGGAAAAGATGTTGGTTAATATCGTCGAGTACCTGGCATTGGGAGAACTGGAAACTATCCTCTCCACTGAGCACCCCCATCAACAGGTGTTTTATGACGCTAGGGAGCGGGAAGCGATGATGCAGCAGATCCTAAACCGGGTCCCCGCCATCTACATGTGGCTGGCTGCCGATGAGTGTCCCAGCCGCGATCAACTCAATTCCTCTGAGCTGGAATTGCTGCGGTCGGTAGTGCGGGATGTGGTCAATCAAAAACTCCAACAAGCCTCTTTTGGCCTTGACCCCTATGCGGGATCCATGTCAGAGGTCTTCTACGGATAGAGGGGGCGGGCTTAAGCTACACTGCAAAGGCGTTGCCTTAGCTTGTTGCCTCTGCCCATGTTGCCTGTTTACTATTCTGATATTTTCCTCAGCCACGATACTGGGCCATTTCACCCCGAGCGTCCGGCTCGCTTGCAGTCCATTGTTAAGGCGCTGCGTGGTGCCCCTTTTGCCAACCAGTTGGAATGGCGGGATCCCCCCTTGGCGGAGCTGGCAGAGCTGGAGCGAGTACACTCGCGTCGGCACATTCAACAGGTGGCTGAGTTGGCAGCAGCAGGTGGGGGACGCATCGATGCCGACACTGCTCTCTCGGGGAGAAGTTTTGAGGCAGCGCGCCTGGCTGTGGGAGCTTGGATTGCCGGCTCTGCTTCGGTTTTGGCCACCGCTCAGCCGGCTTTGGTGCTGTGTCGTCCGCCTGGGCATCACGCGGAGCCGGAACGGGCAATGGGATTTTGCCTCTTCAGCAACGCGGCCATTGCGGCGCTGTGGGCGCTGGATCAGCCGGGGGTAAAGCGGGTGGCGATTTTCGATTGGGATGTGCACCACGGCAACGGCACGCAGGCGGTGGTGGAGCGCTATCCCCAACTGGCTTATGCCTCTATCCACCAGTTTCCCCTCTATCCCGGCACGGGATTGGCCCAGGAAACCGGGATCCACAGCAACCTCTGCAACGTGCCTTTGCCTGCCGGCTCGGATTGGTTGGCCTACAAAAAGGCCCTCGACGAGAAGATCTTGCCGTTCTTGCAAGCGTTCCAGCCGGATTTGCTGCTGGTGAGCGCCGGCTTCGACTGTGCCAAAGGGGATCCCCTGGCCGGTATGCAGCTAGAGCCGGAAGACTTTGGCCGCATGGCCCGCCTTTGCCTGGAGCAGGTGACCCGCAAAACCCTCTTCGGCTTGGAAGGCGGCTATAACCTGGACAACCTGGCGCGCGGCTGGCTGAGCCTGGCCCAAGCTTGCCTGGAGAGTTAACCTTTCCACTTCACCTTGGGTAAAATCTGCCGCACATCCACCCGATCCTTGTACTTGAGAGCAAAGTTGAGCAGCGAATCCAAGAGGGAATCGGACAGATAGTGGGGCTGGAGGCCCAGGTCTAGGAGCTTGGTGTTTTTGGCGTTGTAGTAGTGCTCTTCCAGCTCGACGCGGGGGTTCTCCAGGTGGTTGATTTCCACCTTCAGGCCCATGGTGGCTCCCGCCTTTTGCACCAGCAACGCCAGTTGCTCAACACTAAATTGCTCTGTGAACTGGTTCATCACCCGGAATTGGCCCGGCTCAGCAGGGTGAGCAATGGCCAGCTCCACGCAGCGCACCGTGTCGCGGATATCCAGGAAACCGCGGGTCTGGCCGCCCTTGCCATACACTGTCAGCGGATGGCCCACGGCCGCTTGAATGCAGAAGCGGTTCAGAGCCGTGCCGAATACACCATCGTAGTCAAGGCGGTTGATCAGCACCTCGTCCATGCCGGTTTCTTCTGTGAGCACGCCGTATACCACCCCTTGGTTGAGGTCGGTGGCCCGCAGGCCCCAGACGCGGCAGGCGAAGTGGATGTTGTGGCTGTCGTGTACTTTGGAGAGGTGATACATGGATCCCGGCTGCTTGGGGTAGGGCAGGGTATCCTTGCGGCCATTGTGCTCGATGGTGAGGTACCCCTCCTCGATGTCGATGTTGGGGGTGCCGTACTCGCCCATGGTGCCCAGCTTCACCAGGTGGCAATCGGGAAATTCCTCCTTGATGGCGTAGAGGATGTTCAAGGTGCCCACCACGTTGTTCACCTGGGTCATCACCGCATGCTCGCGGCTGATCATCGAGTAAGGGGCAGAGCGCTGCTCGCCAAAGTGAACAATGGCCTCCGGCGGGAAGCGGCGCATGCAGGAGATCAGGGCTTCGTAGTTGGTAACGTCGCAGACAAAGATGGGAATGTCCTTGCCGGTTAGCCCCTTCCAGCAATCCACCCGTTGCTCTAGCTGGGCAATTGGGGTCAGGGTAGAAACCCCCAGTTGCAGATCCCAGAGGCGGCGGACGTAGGAATCGAGAATGGCCACCTCATAACCCCTGTTGGATAGGTATAGGGCCGTCGCCCAGCCACAGTATCCGTCACCACCAATAACCAAGACTCTCATTAGGGAAGCAAAATTCGGCTGCAGACGAATCTACCAAGTTATGGCACCAAAGACAAACTCTCCTGGGATCCCTTCGGGGTGCTGGATAGCCCCTTATTCGATGCGAGGCGGGTTGTCCAGGGTATAAACCGTGGTCTCGGCGGCAATGGCGCGGCGCAGGTGAGCTGGGACTTGGTAGAGGCCCAGAAGGGTGATGCCATCGATGAATTGCAGTGCCCCTCGCTCGGGATCCAACTGTTGGCTCAGAATCTGGTCGATCTGCTCCGGCTCTGGCCTGGAGGGGATGGGATCCTGAGCTGCCAGGGCAAAACCCAGTGGGCCACCGTAGGTGGGGGCATAGATGGCGTAGGGCTGCACGGCGGCAAACACCGTTTTCAGGGTGCGAACAATGCGGGTGTGTTGATGAAGCTCAACCGGCCCCGTCGGCCCGGCTTGGATGGTGAAAGCCCCATCTGGCTGCAACTTGGAGCGGATCTGGCGGAAAAACTCCTGGGTGAAGAGGCGGTAGGCAGGGCCGGACTCAATGGGATCGGAAAGATCGGAAAGGATCACATCCCAAATGGGGCCTGTTTCCTGGAGAAAATCCAAGGCATCGGCAATCACCACCTCCACCCGCGGATCTTCAAAGGATCCCTGGTGCATTTCCGGCAGGTGCTCTCGGCAGGCTGCCACCACCTCCCCATCGATGTCCACCATCACCACCTGCTCCACCGAGCGCCAACGCAGCACCTCCCGCAGCGTTGCCCCTTCTGCCCCCCCCAACACCAGTACCCGCCGGGGGATCCCGCCCGCTTGGACAACCTGCACCATAGCCGGATGAACCAAAGCCTCGTGGTACAGAAACTCATCCACGGTAGTGGATTGCCAATGCCCATCCAGCATCAGACCCTTGCCGAAGGCCCCCGTCTCGGCGATCAGCATCTCCTGGAAAGGGGTTTTTCGGTAGGCCAAGATGCGCGTGACGGCACGGGCGGTGTAGTCCCAAGGGGTAAAGTACTCCTGAACCCAGAAGAAACTTCTCGGGCTGCTCATAAGCACCTCGCTACAGCTTTTTCCAGCAACATAGACTGACCTCTGGGGTGAATCGGATCCCACCCAGCCTACA
This sequence comes from Thermostichus sp. OS-CIW-33, assembly GCF_054059615.1. NCBI lineage: Bacteria > Bacillati > Cyanobacteriota > Cyanophyceae > Thermostichales > Thermostichaceae > Thermostichus > Thermostichus sp. OS-CIW-33. The sequence continues at coordinate 228,623 of NZ_JBSSCH010000003.1, read as the reverse complement.
GATGGCCCCCATGACAGTTTGGAAAAAGCTGCGATTGGCGAAGATCTCAGCGCCTTCGTCGGGTCGCTTCACAGGTGAGCACCTCAGCCGAGTCTGGGGCCTCTTCCAGGAGTGTCGGTTGCGCGGTGCGGCGGGGCACCTTGCGCAGGGAATATCGTCGCGCTTGAAACACGTCGATCAGATATTCACAGGCCGCTTCCGGTCGGGTGTGGCGACCACAGGTGAACACATCCACCGCCGCGTAGCCCGCTTCGGGCCAGGTGTGAATGGAGATGTGGGATTCCCCCAAAAGAGCGAGGGCTGTAATCCCCTGTGGCTCAAATGAATGGCACAGCTCTCCCAAAAAGGTGGAGTTGGAGCGTCTGGCTGCCTCTCGCAAAGCCTGTTGCACCAGAGAGGCATCATCCAAAAGTTTGGCCGGGCAGTCGTAAAGCTCCAGGATACAGTGGATCCCGATCAGAGCTGGAGACCTATCCCCTAATTGGCCAGATAGTGTGTGCAGCATACTATCCCCTAATTGGCCAGATAGAACTGATTAGAACCAGAGGCTGCACAGAAAGCGCAGCTTTACCATTGTCTCACAATTGTCATACTCCCCTGCCTAAAGGCAGGGGATTCTGGTTCCTGGTTCTGCGACAGCACTTACCGTGTCAGGTTGCCCTTCCACAGCAGAGGTGCATCTCTCCCCAAGCGTTTCCCCTTTCGGGGCGGTTCCCTTATGCCCTAAGGTACCGTTGCTCCACTCTTCACCCAACAGCTCCAACCCTTTGCGCAGGATGTTGATGGCCGCGTTGACATCCCGGTCAATCACCGTTTCACACTGCGGGCAGCGGTGGGTGCGAGTGGACAGCGTCTTCTTCACCCGGTGGCCACACTGAGAACAGTCCTGACTGGTGTACTGCGGCGGCACGGCCACCACCACCTTGTTGAAGACTTTCCCGTAGTAGTCAAGCCACCCGGTGAATAAACTCCACCCGGCATCGTGAATCGACTTGGCCAAGTGGTGATTCCGCACCAAGCTGCGCACCTGCAAGTCCTCATACGCCACGATGTCGCTAGACAAAGCGCTCCGCGCCGCCGTAGGCGAGCACTACGCACCGGGCCAACTTCACAGCCCAGTCTCTACGCTGGCGTTGGACTTTGAGATGCACCTTGCCCAGTCGCTTCCTCTGCTGGTGGTAGTTCTTGGATTGGGGTTTGGCCCCTCTCCGAAACTTCCGACTTAACCTGCGTTGCTCTCGCTTTAACCTCCTTTCGGCACGACGCAAAAACTGGGGGCACTCTACCTTGTGGCCGTGGCTGTCGGTGTAGAAGTGCATCAAGCCCACATCCAGCCCCACCGCCTCGCCGGTGTAGCCCACCTTCTCCCGACGCTCCACGTCCAGGCAGAACTGGGCGTAGTAGCCATCGGCTCTCCGCACTACCCGCACCCGATTGATTTTTAGGGTGAGGATGTCCCGCCGCGCCTCGCCGTTGCAGTACAGGGCAAAGGTGCCCGCCTGGAAGCCGTCCGTGAAGGTGATGGACATTCCATCTTGGGAGAGCTTCCAGCCGGAGATTTTGTACTCCACGGAGCGGCAATGTTTCTGGAACTTGGGATAGCCCTTCCGGGCTGCCTTCTCCTTGCAGCGGCGGTAGAAGTTGGAGATGGCAAACCAGGCTCGCTCCGCACTGGCTTGCCGGGCAGAGGAGTTCAGCTTCTGGGCGAAGGGGAACTCTCTGGCCAAGTCCTTGCAGAGGGAGTACAACGTGGCCCTGTTCACCCCCTGATGATCCATCCAGTGGCGCAGGCACTTGTTGCGCACGAACTGGGCAGTCCGAATGGCCTCATCCAGGGCTTGGTACTGCTGGGCTGTGCCGTTGAGGAGCTTGGCTTCGAGGACGCGCATGAGCCTACTTTATCAAAGGTCTAGCAAGATAAAAGCCGCCCTGGTCGCGTCAGCGGGCCGTAGGCCTTAGGGCGGGGCTTCAGACCCAGTTTTTTGGTAAAGCCAAACTACCCTCCCCAGCAGCTTTTTTCTTAACCGAAAGTTAACCCTAGGCCCAATCTGGAGCCACTGCACCACCGACACCAGCGTTCCGGGAAGGGGCTGGAGAAGCTAGGGCTGCTGCTCCTTTGAAGAGGGAGAGGGGGGATAGAGCAGGGCTTCCAGCTCCTGCAGCGCTTGCTCCAGGTTGTCGTTGACAATCACGTAGTCAAATTCGTCTTGGGCATCCAATTCCTTGCGGGCCTGCTCCAGGCGGCGCTCGATGCTGGCCTCTGAGTCTTGTCCGCGCTCGCGGATGCGACGTTCCAGCTCTTCCAGAGAAGGGGGACAGAGAAAGATGCGAATGGCATCTGGGTACTGTTGCCTCACCTGACGGGCCCCCGCCAGCTCAATTTCCAGCAGCACATCCTGACCCTGATTGAGTTTTTGGAACACGATCTCGCGGGGAGTGCCGTAAAAGTTGCCCGCATACTGTGCCCATTCCAACAGCTCGTTGGCTTCAATCAAGTTGAGAAATTCCTCCCGGCTGCGAAAGTAGTAGTTGACACCTTCCTGTTCGCTGGGGCGGGGGGGGCGGGTGGTGACCGAAACCGAGAGATACAGCTCGGGGTGGCGCTGGCGCAACTGGCTGACCAACGTACCTTTGCCCACTCCACTGGGCCCTGTCAAAACCACCAAGCGACCGCGCGGGGTGGGAGCCGGAAGGGATCCCTGCTGCTGCGTACACTCAGAGGGAACTGGGGTAGGAGAGGCTGGCATAGACAGAGACCGACGCAAGACGGCTGGGCAATTGACTTGTTTGGGTTGGTTTTAGGATATCTCACTCCTGGTTCCTCAGACGGCTCACAGCGATGGCTTTCACTCGGTTTCGTCTGGCAAACCGGGCTTGGCCGTGAGGAAGCGGTTGGCAACGGTTTCGGGTTGGATGGCGGAGAGGATGACGTGCCCGGAATCGGTGATGATGACAGCGCGGGTACGACGACCATAGGTAGCATCCACCAACTGGCCCCTCTCGCGGGCATCGCTGATGATGCGTTTGATGGGAGCTGACTCGGGACTGACAATGGCGACCACACGCCCAGCGGCGACGATGTTGCCAAAGCCAATGTTGATTAGGCGGGTATCCATGGGGTGATGAGGGAACCTAACGGTTGTCCGGCCAGCAACCTTCATTAAGGTAGCAAATGGGGCTCTTTCGCGGGTTTGCCACAGCGACACCTGAGTTCTCGGCCAATTGGGCAGTGAGTTCTGGCGACAAGTCCCGTTCGGGTGAGCCGCAAAAAGGCTGTGGTTGCATAACAAGCTGCACCCTCCCAAACAACTTGCCCTGTTTATCGAGGACGGTAAAATCGTCAACATGAAGCCACTTCAATAGAACTTGAACTGTAAGCCTCAAAGGCCGCCGCTGTGGTAAGCAGTTTGAGGCAGCTCTGAAAACGAAAAGATCGACCCAGCACCCCAAGCTTGAATAGATTTCTTCCTTGCCTATGCTTGACCTGACTTGGCTGGATCCCCTTGTCCAGCACTTTCAACTGGGGGATCCAGAGCCACCCGAAGCCATCCGAGTGGGCCTCATTCACCAAACTTGGAAACTCAACACCTCTGAGGGATCCTTCATCGCCCAGCGCCTTCACCCCCGATTTGATCCTGCTGTCACCGAAGATGGTCAAGCCATCAGCCAATGGCTGAGACAACACGGCTTCCCCGTCCCCCAATTCCGCCGCGCTCGCGATGGATCCCTGCACTTGTCCTGGGCAGAAGGGCTGTGGCGGGTCATGGATTGTCTGCCGGGATCCTGTCACCCAACTCCTCCCAATTGGGGCTATCTGGAAGAGGCGGGGGCAGCCGTTGGACGCCTGCATCGACTCTTGGCCCAGATGGACTATCGTTTTCGCTTCCAGATCCCGCATTTTCACGATACGGCTCACCTTTGGCAACAGCTACGCCAGTATGAGCCGGCCCCAGAAGTGCAGGCAGAATGGCAGTTTTTAATCGAAACTGTGCCCAATCTTCTGCTGCCCTCAGGGATCCCAACTCAAATCATCCATGCCGATCTCAAGTTCAACAACTTTTTGTTCGATGAGCAGGGGCGATTTGTGGGCCTGGTGGATCTGGACACCTTTATGTATCACAATCTCTATGTTGAATTGGGGGATGCCCTGCGCTCCTGGGGCAAACGAGGAAATACCCTTCAGCCCGAGGCAATCCTGGCCGGGTTGCGGGGCTATGCCCAAACCGGGAACTTGCACGCCCTACAACCGGAACTCCTTCTCCAAGGGATCCAACTGATTACCCTGGAATTGGGGATGCGCTTTTTACAGGATTGGTTTGAAGACGCCTACTGGAATTGGGATCCCCAGCGCTACCCCAGCCGCAAAGCCCATAACCTGGCCCGCTGCCAACAGCAAATTTGCCTCTATCAAGACCTAACCCAGAGGGCACCCCAACTGTTGGAGTCCATGCGCGTCCTTTTGTCTTGTGAGCAGCGGAAAGAGGGAAGGTAGCCAACAGGTTTGCCCAGCTTTTGACAGCTCGTTTTGGGATCTGCTACCGCGGCATAGGAATGAAACATTTCTAAATATTTCTGTGGCATTGCTTCCCGACTCTCCTCCCCCAGAGGGAGAGGGGCTGGGGGCGGTCGCGAAACGCCTAGGAAGTGTCTCAATCTAGTTTCAAATGACGATAACGCTCAATCTCGACTTTGACTTGGATCGCAATGGTCGGGAACACGCTCCAAGCTCCCCTAGGCGGTTTGCACTTGGCGCACCAACCCAGTCGTTTTCAGAGCAGCCAAAGCGCGATCCCGGTAACGGCCATAGCGCTCCTGCTTGTTGCGAAGCTGGCGCCCCTCCAAATCCGGCAACAGCCCAAAATTGGCCGGCATCGGCTGAAAGTGCCTGGGATCGGCGCTGCTGATGAACTGAAACAGGGATCCCATCATTGTTTCGGGGGGCAGCGTGATCAAGGGCAACCCCAGAGCCAGGCGGGCGGCGTTCTGTCCGGCCAACCATCCCCCTGCCACCGCGCAGGCATAGCCCTCGGTGCCCACCAACTGGCCGGCGGCAAACAGCGTGGGTCGGCGACGAAATTGCAAGGTCGGCCACAGAAGCTGGGGCGAATTCAAAAATGTATTGCGGTGCATCACCCCAAAGCGGACAAACTCCGCCTGTTCCAGGCCGAGGATGAGGCGAAAGACCCGCTGCTGTTCTCCCCATTTCAAGTTGGTTTGAAAGCCCACCAAGTTCCACAGCTGCCCTGCTTTGTCCTCTTGCCGCAACTGCACCACCGCGTAAGGACGGGATCCCGTGCGCGGATCCACCAGCCCCACCGGCTTCAAGGGGCCGAAACAGAGGGTGTCTTTGCCCCGGCGCGCCATTTCTTCAATCGGCAAGCAGCCCTCGAAAAACTTGCGCTCCTCCCGTTCAAAATCCTTGAGGGGCGCCTGCTCTGCCTCCACCAGCGCCCGCCAAAACCGTTCGTACTCCGCTTCCGTCATGGGGCAGTTGAGATAGGCTGCTTCCCCCTTGTCGTAGCGGGAAGCCTGAAACACCACCGCTCGGTTCAACGAATCCCCGGTAACAATGGGGCTAGAAGCATCGAAAAAGCTCAGGTACTCCAGGCCCGTAAAGGCTTGCAGTGCCTTGGCCAGGGGATCGCTGGTCAGAGGGCCGGTACAGAGGACGGCAATGCCCTCCGGGATCTCCGTCACCTCCTCCCGACGCAGGGTGATGCGGGGATGGTTTTGAATGGCTTCCGTGAGAGCCTGGCTGAAGCGGGCCCGATCCACTGCCAATGCCCCTCCTGCCGGCACTGCATGGCAATCCGCCGTCGCGATCACCAGGGATCCCAGTTGTCGCAGTTCTTCCTTGAGCAGCCCTGCCGCCCGATCGCTGGCCGCAGCCCCAAAGGAGTTGCTGCACACCAGCTCCCCCAACTGATCGGTGTGATGGGCCGGGCTCTGGCGCACGGGGCGCATCTCCGAAAGAATGACAGGCACTCCTAACTGGGCAATTTGCCAAGCAGCTTCTGTCCCCGCCAACCCCCCGCCCACAACATGGATGGGGGCGAAGGCTCCCGCTCGTGCAAGCGGGCTGCAAGCCCTTGGGTTAGTTGGAGGGTTCATCACAACCTCCGGGAGGGAAGAGAAGAATGGAGCGCACCCTGCTAGGGCCGGAAACGGCCCAGGTCAGACCCACTATACCAACCATTAGCATGGCCCGACCTGCACGAGGCAAGTGACCCAGAGGCGGGATACGCTACTAGATACGCTACTATGAGTACCCGCTGACACCCAGGATCCCGACCCATGACGGAAACGGCTGACCTTTGGCCACAGCTTTTGGGGCAGTTGCTGGATCGGCAATCTCTCAGCGAAGCCCAAGCTGAACAGTTAATGAACGGTTGGCTCCAGAACCAAGTGCCAGATGTGGTGTCGGGGGCGATTCTGGCGGCCCTGCAAGCCAAGGGTGTGAGCGCTGGTGAACTGGCCGGCATGGCACGAGTGCTACAGCGGGCTTCGCTGGGATCCCCGCTGGACTTGCCTCTCCTGGTGGATACCTGTGGCACCGGCGGCGATGGGGCCGGCACTTTTAACATTTCCACGGCGGTGGCCTTTGTGGTCAGTGCAGCCGGGATCCCGGTGGTTAAACATGGCAACCGTTCCGCCTCTGGCAAGGTCGGCTCGGCGGATGTGCTGGAGGCCCTGGGGGTGAACTTGGGGGCTGAGCCAGAGCGGGTGCGGGCGGCTGTGGCGGAAGTGGGCATCACCTTTTTGTTTGCTCCCCAGTGGCACCCGGCCATGCGGGCGGTGATCCCCTATCGGCGGGCCCTCAAGGTTCGCACCATTTTCAACCTGTTGGGGCCCTTGGTCAACCCCCTCTATCCCAACCGCCAGGTGATCGGGGTTTACGCCCAGGAGCTGGTGCCGGTAATGGCAGAGGCCCTGCGCCTGTTGGGACGGGAAGGGGCCATTGTGTTGCACAGCCGCGAAGGTCTCGACGAGGCCGGTCTGGAGCAACCCACCGATCTGGGCATCCTGTCCGGTGGGCTGGTACGGACGGAAGTCTTGAACCCTGCAGATTACGAGCTGACCCTGGCACCCACCCAAGCTCTCAAGGGGGGGGATGTGGCGGAAAATGCCGCCATCCTCACCCAAGTTCTCCAGGGATCCGGGACGCCTGCCCAGCAGGATGTGGTGGCCTTGAATGCTGCTTTGGCCCTGCAGGTGGCCGGAGTGGCCCCCGATTGGAGAGCCGGGATCGCCCAAGCTCGCGAGATTCTCGCCAGGGGTGCCGCTTGGGATCGCTTGCAACAGCTGGTTCATTTTCTCAAGGCTTGATGCCGGTAGGAGCCCAGGAGAGGGCGACAGGGATCCCACCTGAGTCTGGGGCTAAAACTCCCGCCCTCGCCCAAAGGCCAGAACTTCATCCACCCCCAAGCGAGGCTTGCGCGGCAGGTTACCCGCTGCCGCATATCCAACCGCCAGCAGCATCACCGGCACGTAGCGGTCGGCAATGCCGAACTCCCGCTTTACCCCTTCCGGATCAAAGCCGATCATCGGCCCGCTCACCAAACCCTTGGCCTGAGCCGCGATCATCAGCGCCATGGCAGCCATCGCCCCAGAGCGAATCGCTTCATCCCGCGCCAAGGTGGGATTGTGGAGATAGGTTGCCTGGGCCATGTTCACCCAGCCTTCCGCTTTTTCGGGGGGGAGGATCCCGGCAGCAACGCTTCTTTGCACAATTTCAGGCAGTTTCTCATACCCCCGCAGATCCCCCAGGATGATAAACACCACCGATGCATCCGCCACCTTCTGTTGGTTGTAGGCCAGAGATTTGAGGCGCTCTTTGTCTTCCGGGTCGGTGACCGCAACAAACCGCCAGTGCTGAATGTTGAAGGAAGAAGGAGCTTCCGTAGCATAAGCCACCAGCTCTCGGATCTCCGCTTCCGATAAACGGCGGCTGGGATCCAATTTGTCGGCGGAAATGCGCTCTTTCAGGGCAGTTAGGGCGTCCATAGGGATCCTCAAGTGTCGGTAGAAAGGCTGCTCCCCCCAAAGGTAGGGGCAGGATTGGCAAATGGCTATACATTCCGTGTTCAAACGGTCTGTCTTCTTTGTTATCTCCCTTTTATCCAGCCTGTGGCAACCGGGTGAGGCACAAACTGGGCCTTGGCAGGGCAGGCAAGCGGGATCCCTAACGCAAAGGCAGGTATGATGGAAAAACAAACTGGTCTCATCTGGGTGGGTCGCCCGGTTAATCGTCGGATTGGTGTGGTTGATGGGGAGAAGCAATCGGTGAACTTCGGTCGAGTGCTGACGGCCATGGTTACCCCCTTTACTGATGAGGGGGAGCTTAACTACGATGAGGCCGCTCGTTTGGCCGATTACTTGGCAACCCACGGCAGTGACGGCTTGGTGGTCTGTGGCACCACAGGCGAATCTCCCACCCTAACCTGGCAAGAGGAGTATGAGCTGTTCCGCGTGGTGCGAGATGCCGTAGCCGGTCGGGCTAAGGTGATCGCCGGGACGGGATCCAACTCCACCCGTGAGGCCATTGAAGCCACAAAAAAGGCCGCTCAACTCGGTTTGGATGGCTCTCTGCAGGTGGTGCCCTACTACAACAAGCCTACCCAGGCCGGCCTTTATGAGCACTTCAAGGCCATCGCCCAAGCCAGTGACCTGCCCATCTTGCTCTACAACATTCCCAGTCGGACAGGGGCCAGTTTACAGCCGGAGACTGTAGCCCAATTAGCAGAATTGGAAACGGTTGTCGCCATCAAAGAAGCCAGTGGTATGATGGATGTAGCTTCGGAAATTCGGCGACTCACTCCCTCGCGTTTCGCCATCTATTCAGGGGATGACTCTCTGACGTTGCCGCTCCTATCTTTGGGGGGGAGCGGGGTGGTCAGTGTAGCCAGCCACCTGGTTGGGTTGCAGTTGCAGGAGCTGATCCAGAGCTACATCAGGGGGCAACACGATCAAGCTTTGGCCCACCACCTGCGCCTGTTTCCGTTGTTCAAGGTTTTATTCATCGAGACCAACCCAGTTCCGATTAAGGCCGCATTGGAGATGCAGGGTTGGCGAGTGGGTCGGGCGCGCCTTCCCCTAGCGCCTCTACAGCCCAGTTCTCTGCAGGTTTTGCGACAGGTGCTTGAAGAGATGGGCCTACTGGCTGAATCGAAGGGATCCGAACAAATGGCGACGAAAGTTTCATGATTGCATTTTTAGGCTTTGCTTCTGCCATGACCACGGTTTTCAGGGGTTTGCAAGGGGCTCTTTTGTGGCGTTTGACCTGTGGGTAGGTAGCTTTTTCCCTGAAAAGCTCTTCCCCGGCCTGGGAAATGGATGAGTTGCGGCTTTCGCCCACAACTTTGTCGGGGATAGCTTGTGCCCATTTCTGTTTTTGTTTTTTTACTGTTGAGGATCTAAACCCATATGCCAACACCACGTTCTTCAGTTGCTTCTCGTTCTGTGATCCCACAATCCACCTCTTCCGTTCAGATGATTCCGCTGGGCGGCGAACGGGAGATCGGCAAAAACACATGGGCCTTCCGCTACGAGGATGACATCATCCTCTTGGATGCCGGTTTGGCTTTTCCCGATGAGAGCATGCACGGCATTAACATCGTGCTGCCGGACATGACCTACATCAAGCAAAACCGCGACAAAGTGCGGGGGATGGTGGTTACCCACGGCCACGAAGATCACATCGGTGGCATCCCGTATCACCTGCGGGAATTTGATATTCCGGTCATCTACGGCCCCAGATTGGCGCTGGCGCTGCTGGAAGAGAAACTGCGGGAAGTGGGCCTGCTCAACCGCACAGAGCTGCGTCCTGTTGGCCCCCGTGAAATCGTTCCCTTGAGTAAGCACTTTTTTGCCGAATTCATTCGCAACACCCACTCTTTTGCCGATAGCTTTACGGTGGCTCTGCACACGCCTGTGGGCGTCATTATTCAGACCGGCGACTTTAAGATCGACCATACCCCCGTGGATGGGGAGTACTTCGACCTGCAGCGGTTGGCCGAACATGGAGAAAAGGGAGTGCTCTGCCTGATCAGCGACTCCACCAACGCTGAAGTGCCGGGGTTCACCCCCTCTGAAGCCTCAGTGGTGCCCGGTCTCACCAAGGCCATTGCGGGAGCCAAGGGACGGGTGATCATCACTACCTTTGCTTCTTCGGTACATCGTCTCAACTTGGTGCTGCAGATCGCCGAACAGCAGGGTCGGGTGGTGTCTCTGCTGGGCCGCTCCATGCTAAACGTGGTGGCTCATGCGCGGCGCTTGGGCTACATCCGCTGCAAGGACGAGACGCTGCAGCCGATGCATGTGATCAACAGCCTGCCGGATGACCGGGTGATCATCCTCACCACCGGATCCCAGGGAGAACCGCTGGCTGCTCTTACCCGCATCGCCAACGGTGAGCACCCGCAGTTGCAAATCAAGCCAGGAGACACGGTGGTGTGGTCGGCCAACCCGATCCCTGGCAACACCATCGCAGTCTCGCGGGTCATTGACAAGCTGATGGAGCTGGGAGCCAATGTCATTTACGGCAAAGACAAGGGCCTGCACGTTTCCGGCCACGGCTGCCAGGAAGACCAGAAGCTGATGATTGCCCTCACCCGCCCCAAGTTCTTTGTCCCCACCCACGGGGAATACCGCATGCTGGTCAAGCACGCCGAAACCGCCATGAGCATGGGGATCCCGCGGGAAAACATTGTGATCATCGACAATGGCGATGTGGTGGAGGTGAACCGGGAGCGCATTGCCATCACAGGCCGCGTCCCCTCTGGCCTACAGATGATCGCCGCTTCCCACGATGGAGTGGTGATGGATGAGATGATGCAGGAGCGGCAGCAGATCGCCAAAGACGGTATGGTGACGGTGGTGATCAGCCTGGACGGCAGCGGCCAGTTGCTCTGCACCCCGCAGGTGCAAACCTTTGGCTTGGCGGGGGAAGGGAACCAACTCAAGGGATCCGACCTGAAACCCCTTCTGGAGAACACCCTTCGGCAAGCGTGGCCCCAATTTGCTCGTTCGCTGGAGCGGGGCAGCCTGGACATCGACTGGGCCGGCCTTAAGGGCGAAGTGGAGCGGGTGGTGCGCCGTTTCTTGCGAGAACAATTGCCCGGCAAGCCCACGGTGGCGGTTTTTGTGCAATCCCCTGAAGAGGAGTCTGTGTCTTCCCTGAGTGTGGAAACCCAACCGGAGCCGGTAGCGGGTGCTCTGGGCCGGCGGCGGCGTTCCTCGGCAGCGGTAGCTGCTTCCTAAAACTGGCCCGTTCTCCGTGGCTGGATCGTCTAAGCGCCTTTGGGATCCCTTGCCGAGCGCAGAGATCCTTCCTATTGTGCCGGCTTGTATCCATCCGTGAGAAAACTGCGGAGGGCGGACTCTGCCGCCGCATCTGGTTGCAGGGATCCCGCCTCGCTAAAGGGAGGGCAGCGGGTTTGGGGAGGGAGCGGTTGCCGAAGGGCGCTCAAGAAGGCATCGGCCAAATCGGCGTAGCCCCGGTCGTTGGGGTGAAAGCCGTCGGCCAGCGGGCCGGGAAAGAAGGACTCGCGTCGGTAGGAGCGGGGATCGCAGAGCAAGTCCACCACTGGGATCCCCTGTTGGCTCAAGGGGTTGATGGCCCGTTGCGTGAGGCCAACCGAGATCAGGGAGAGCAGTTGGCGCACGCTGCTGGGTTGCTGCTGACCCAGAGGAATCAGGGCGAAGTTGGGCAGGTTAGCCACCGCCAGGCGAGCTTGAGGGGCGCGGGCACGCACCGCCTGCAGCAGGGTTTGGTAATCGGCGGCGAATTGTCGGATCTGTTGATCGATGAAGGGCAAGGGATCCTCACCTCGGAGAGCCTGTTGAGCTGCTGCCAGAGCAATGGCGTTGGTATCGTTTCCGCCCACCCAAATGGTGATCAGGGTGGCATCGGGGGGAATGCGCGGCACTTGGTCCTGCAGCAAATTGGCCGGGATCCCCTGCCTCAGGGCTTGCATGGCGGGGCTGAGCACCGCTCCCGAACGGCCCAGGTTGATAAGCTCCACTGGGCCGGGCAGCAAGCGAGCCAGGCGGGGCACATAGCCCGTTCCATTGGGGCAGTCCAGGGGCTCTGAGCGCTGGGGTCGAGTGCCGGCGGCGTTGGCTGGGCCATCACAGGAAATGGAGGCGTTGTAGCCAACGGCATCGCTGGCTCCCAGGGCAACGTAGCGGGTGAGGGTGGGTGGGCTGGGCACAACAGGGGATCCAGAACTGGCAGAGCAGCCGGTTAGCCCCAAACTGAGTATCAAAATCAGCAGGGAGAGGAGGAACACCCAGCTGTCTTGTTGTCTTGGAGTCGAGTTTTCTGGGGTTCGGGTGCTGGCATCCTTTGCAGAGAGAGGCATGGGAAAGCGGGCATAGATAGGGCGAGGCGGGAAGCACCCCCAGACAGGCTAGCCAAGGATCCCAAAATTGGCGAGGTATGGTGGGAGTATGCCGCTACGGTTTTGCAAGTCCCGCACCTACCACGATCCCCTGCATGGCGCCATTAGCCTGAATGGAGGGGACGCAGTTGAGGCCCTGCTCATTCGCCTGATCGATACACCGGCCTTTCAGCGGCTGCGCCGCATTCGCCAGTTGGACACGGCCTTTTTTACCTTCCACGGGGCAGAGGGATCCCGCTTTACCCATTCGGTGGGGGTGCTGCAGGTAACGCGGCGGCTGTTCGACAAATTGGCCCATCGCCACCCGGAGCTGCGTCCCTATCGGGCGGTAACCTTGGCCTCGGCTCTGCTGCACGACATTGGCCATGCCCCTTTTAGCCATGCCGGGGAAGAGATCTTCGGCTGCCGGCACGAGGTTTGGACGGCCCGCATTCTCCGGGAGGATCCCCAGGTGAGGACGCTGCTGGCGGAGTTTGATTCCCAACTGCCGGCCCAGATGCAGCAAGTGCTGCAGAAGCAGTTTCCCCTGCCGCTGGTGGGGCAACTCATCTCCAGCCAACTGGACTGCGACCGCTTCGATTACCTGATGCGGGATAGCCTGCTCACGGGTGCCCAATACGGCCACCTGGACTTGGATCGCATCCTAACGGTGCTGGATTATGACCCGGAGACGGGATCCCTGTCCATCCCCGCCCGCAAAGGCCTGGGGGCCATCGAGCACTACCTGGTGGTGCGCTATTTCATGTACACCCAGGTGTACCAGCACCCCAAGAGCCTCTGTGCCCGTTTTATCTTGGAGCGGCTATTCAGGCGGGCAGAGGCGCTCCTGCAAAGGGGGGAGATTGAGCTGGATCCCATCCTCAGCGCTTGGTGCTGGGCCTCGCTGGCGGCTCAAAAAGGGGATCCCTTCGAGTTGCCGCTCCCCCTCTACTTGGCTGCCGACGATATCATCTTCAGCTACCCCATGCGCCTCTGGGCCATGTCGGGGAAGGATCCCATCTTGGCGGATCTGTCGCGGCGCTACTTGGAGCGGGATTTGTTCAAGGCCCGCAACATTACCCAGTTGTCTGAGGAACAACGCCAAACCCTGGTGGCCGCCGTGCAGGCCAAAATGCTGCAGGACGGGCTGGATCCTGAAAGTTACTTGGGCATCCGCTCTGCCCACGTCCAGGGCTATAGCTTTTATGACCAAGGGATCCAGCTCAAAACCGAGCGCGGCTACGAAGAAATTGCCCATCTTTCCCCTTTGGTGCGTGCCTTGGTGGAAACCCAGCGCCAGGTCTGGCTAATCTTTCCCCGGCCCTATGGCGATATCGTAGAGGGGGTTTTGTCTGCCTAGAAAATCATTGGGCCATCCCAGAGCTAGAGCATTAGAGGTGGGAATCTGTTCCTGAGCACATCTAAACAACGAGGGAAGCAGGAGTGGGGATCCGAGAAATCCTAACGGGGGTATTGTCCTTAACAGCTTTGGCGATTGCCCTAGTGGCCCTGCAACTGAGGCGAGCGTTGCGGGCTTCCCCCTGGCTGAGGGATCCCTCGGCGGAGCAGGCAGGGGAAATCGCGGCTGGAATGGAGCGGCTGGCGGTGATCGTGCCCGCCTACAACGAGGCCGAGAACGTGGTGGGCTGCCTGAGCAGCATTCTGGACAGCACCTCTGCCCCTTTGCAGGTGTGGTTGGTGGACGATGAGTCCACGGATGCCACCTGGGAGTTGGCGCAAGCCCTGGCCGCCGAACGGCAAGATCCGCGCCTACACCTGCTCAAGGGGGATCCCCGTCCCAAAGGCCAAAGGTGGGTGGGCAAAAACTGGGCCTGTGCCCAAGCCGTCGCCCGCGTAGAAGCCGACTACTTGCTGTTTCTGGATTGCGACGTGCGGCTGGGATCCGGTGCCATTGAAGCGGCCTTAGGACATTTGCTGGCAAGCGGCAGCGGCTTGGTGAGTGTAGGGCCGCAATTGGTGTGCGGTTGCCTGGCGGAGTGGCTGGTGCAACCCATCATGATGACCATCCTGGCGGTGGGTTACAACTTTGCCGCCGTGAACGATCCCGACAACCCCAAAGCCTTTGCCTTTGGTCCCTTCCTGCTGTTTCGGCGCTCTGCCTACGAGCAAGTTGGCGGGCATGCCGGAGTGGCCGATGTGGTGATCGAGGATGTGGCCCTGGGGCAACGGATCAAAGCCCAGGGGTTGGGCCTGCAAATTTGCCTGGGAGGGCCGCGGGTGCGCAGCCGCATGTATGCCAACGGGGCTGCCCTTTGGGAAGGGTGGACCAAAAACTGGTTCCTGGGCCTGGAGCGCAACTGGGCCTTGGCGGTGTTGGCAATGGGTACGGTCTTGGGGATCTGCAGCTTGCCCTGGTTGGGGGTGATCCTGGCTGGGGCTACGGGATCCCTGGAGGTGCTGTTGGCCAGCTTGGCAGGGATCCTGGCCCAATTGGCCATCCGGCTTCTGCTCCGGCATTGGGCGCATCTGCCCCTCTGCTACTGGTGGCTAACGGCAGTGGGGGGTTGGGCGACAGCGGCCATCATCTTGGCTTCGGCCATCCGCACCACCACCGGCCGCAACTGGACTTGGCGGGGCCGTTCTCTCGCCGTCCACTGACCGGAGTGCGCCAACACCCCAGAAATGGTACAAGAACATGGTCTAATGGGGAATGTTCGGAAAACAGGCAAGCTGGGTTTAGAAACAGCGGAATAGCACACCATGCAGGCTCTGGTCATCGGATCTGGGGGGCGAGAACACGCTCTGGCCTGGAAGCTGTTGCAGTCTCCCCAGGTTACTCGGATCTACTGTGCCCCCGGCAACGGCGGCATGCAGCAGCTGCCCCGCTGTCAATCCGTGGCTTTGGCGGCTACCGACATCGAAGGGCTGGTGCGGTTTGCTACCGTACAAGGGATCCGCCTGACGGTGGTAGGGCCAGAGCTGCCCTTGGTGCAGGGGATCGTGGACGCCTTCCAGGCAGCAGGGTTGCCCATTTTCGGGCCTAGCCGCGCCGCTGCCCAACTGGAAGGAAGCAAACTCTGGGCTAAGCAATTGATGCAAGAGGCGGGGATCCCGACTGCTCGCGCTACCGGCTTTGCTGAGCTATCTGCCGCTGTGGCCTATCTCGACTCCCAGAGTTTCCCAGTGGTCATCAAAAAAGATGGACTGGCTGCCGGCAAGGGGGTAACCGTTGCCCAAAATCGGGAAGAAGCCGTGCAAGCCCTGGAAGCAGCCCTGGCCAAGCCGGGCGATCAGGTGCTGATCGAGGAGTTTATCCCCGGCCAGGAGGTGTCGGTTTTGGCTCTAACCGATGGCCAGATCTGTGTGCTGCTGCCACCTGCCCAGGACTACAAGCGCCTTGGCGAGGGCGATACTGGCCCCAACACCGGTGGTATGGGAGCTCATGCCCCTGCCGATCACCTGGTCACTCCAGAACTGTTGGCCCGCATCCAAACCCAGATCCTGGATCCCACCCTGGAGGCTTTGCAACGGCGGGGCATCCGCTACCAGGGGGTGATCTATGCCGGTTTGATGATCACGCCCAGTGGGGATCCCTACGTGTTGGAGTACAACTGCCGCTTTGGGGATCCCGAAGCTCAGGTCATCCTGCCCTTGCTGGAAAACCCTTTGGACGAGGTGCTGCTGGCCTGTATAGAAGGACGGCTGGCCCAAATCCAGCTCAAATGGAAACCCGGCTATGCCGCCTGCGTGGTGATGGCAGCCCCAGGCTATCCCGATGCCTACGAGCGAGGGATCCCCATCTCCGGCTTGGATGCAGCTGCCACCACGGGGGCGTTGGTGTTTCATGCGGGTACCCGCCAGGCAGGCAAGCAGCTCCTGAGCGATGGCGGGCGCGTTCTCTGTCTTACCGGCCAAGGGGCAACCCTATCCGAGGCCCTGCGCCAAGCCTACGCAGCTGTGGAGCAAGTGCAGTTTCCCAAGGCCTACTACCGTTCTGACATCGGCAGCCACGCCCTGGGGCCTGCCGTCCGCCGAGGAGTGATCCCTACCCCATAAAGCCATCCCTTGCCCTCTCAGCTGCAGCCGGATGGAAGAAGCCCCAGAGGGGTCGCTCCTCCAGGGCCCATAAAGCAGCTTTGAAAAAAGCTTTGATGCTTAGACGATAGCGCTTTCGGTAACAAGACGGCAACAGTGATATCAAAAGCTCAACTTTACTTTAGATTCCTTAACAATAGCCCTCTGCTTTGACTAGGCACGGATATTGCTGAGCTGAGTCTCTCCCCTCTCGAGGGGGATCCCCCATTAGCCCACTTGAACTGTTGCGGACCCGGATCCCCTAGAGCAGGCATTTCCTCTCCCAGGGTGGAAGAGGGGTTGGGGGTGGTCGTCTGGGGCAGCGCATGGCAGAGGAGCATGACTCTAGTCAATAATAAGCTCAACTATACTGAAAATAATGTATAATATGTTCAGTACGGATTACTACCAGTTGATCTTTCTGTTTACTTTCGAGTCTGCCAACATGGTAGCCAAAGCAAAGCAGAAAATTGGTAGTAAGACGACACGGAAACTGCGCTTTGGGTATTCTACTCAAAGCTTTGCGGGATACCGCCATTCTGTTTGGAAACAAACAGAATGCTATCGCTGCATAGTTGAACAGTGATGTTCAGCAGTGTTCAGCGTAAATGTATCAGACTATCTCTCTCAAATAGATTCAGAGTAACTGCAATCACCATCCCTCGCCATCTTCAGGCCAAACTCTCGCAGAGCGGGCAAGAAATTTTTGTTTTCGTGATGGGATCGGCTCAACTTCAGCAAGGCAAATCTCTGGATATCGTGCAAGTTTCTCCAGAAATCGAGGGCAAGCCGGATCCCCAGGTCTTGAGCTTTTTGTTGGACAGCCATTGGGATCTGGTTGGGATTTTGCCATTCAGGCTGGGGGTCAATGGGAATCTCTTGCGCCTCTTCGTGGCAGATGGAGCGAACCAAATGGCGCAGATGGTTGCGGAGTTCTTCTAGATCCTGTGGAGATTCAGAGGGCCAATCAACACACTTCCGCCGCTCTTCTAAGGAAAACTTGGCCCATTGATGGAGCTTGAGCTTGATCCCGCACAAATCCAGCTTTAGGCGCAAGGTCATGGGGATGCATCGCAGAGAGTCGGCAAAATCTTGCTCAAACTGAAACAGAGTCATGGGAACCTCGATTAGGAACCAAATCTAGAGTTGAGGGGATTGCTTGAGCGGTGGGTCGGCTTTCTCAAGAGCAACGGCACAGGCTTTTAATTCCGGCTGTCCGGAATCAGGGCAACTGATGTCATGGGTGAGGGCATTACACTCAGCTTGTTCTGCCCAGAGGGATCCCCAGTGCATGGGTACAAATAGCGTACCGGGAGCAATGTTGGCAGTTATCTTGGCCGGGAAATAGGCCCGCCCGCGGGCAGAACGCACCTGAACCCAATCCCCATCTTGGAGGCCCAGCTTTTCCGCATCGCGAGGATGGATCTCCATAAAGGGTTGGGGGTGCATGTGCTTGATTTTTTCAATCCTGCCGGTACGGGTTTGGGTGTGCCAATGGCCGTATAGCCTGCCCGTAGTTAACACGTAAGGGAACTGAGGGTTGGGTGGCTCCGCCAAGCCACGGGAATGGTGGGGGATAAAGCGGGCGCGGCCATTGGGGGTCGGGAAACGCCAATCTGTGTAGAGGCGAGTGGACTTAGGGGCCGAGGTTCTTTCTTTGGGATAAGGCCATTGCTGAGGGCCTTGTTCTGCCAAAAGGGCATGGCTGAGGCCGGAGTGATCGCAGAGGCGATTTGCGGTAAGGGCGGCAAATTCTGCATAAACCTCTGCCGCGGTTTGGAAGGAAAATTGCGCTTCAAAGCCCAACCTGCGCCCCACTTCAGCAAAGATCTCCCAATCGGGTCGGGCTTCGCCAGGGGGGTCTCGAAAGGCTTGACAAAGGGTAACCCTGCGCTCGGAGTTGGTCATCACCCCGGTTTTCTCGCTCCACTGGCAGGCGGGCAAAAGCAAATGGGCATATTCTGCCGTTTCTGTAGGGTAATAAGCCTCTTGGTAAACGGTAAAGGGAGACTTTTTCAGGGCTTTTTTGACCCGTTCCAGATCCGGAAAGCTCACCAAAGGATTGGTGGCCACAATCCAGAAGAACTGCAGGGATCCCGTCTCCAGAGCGGCAATCATCTCGGTGGCCCTCAGTCCTGGGTGGGGGGAGATGGAGCCGCCGGGCAAACCCCAAGCCTGCTCCACCTCTGCCCGATGCTGGGGATGGCTCACCAGCCGATATCCCGGCAGCAGATGAGATAACCCCCCCGCCTCTCGACCACCCATGGCATTGGGCTGGCCGGTCAAGGAAAAGGGGCCGGTCCCCGGTCGGCCAATTTGCCCAGTTAGGAGATGCAGGTTGATTAAGCTGGTGATCTTGGCGGTGCCCTCGCTGGACTGGTTTAGGCCCATCGACCAAAGGGATAGAACTCTCTGGGATCCCTGCCAAAGCTTGGCTGCTTCGATCAAATCCTCGGTGGCAATTCCGCAGCGCTGGGCCACAATCTGCGGTTCATAATCGGCCAGCAAAGCTGCATATTCAGCAAAACCTTGGGTGAAGCCCTCGATAAAATCAGCAGCAATGGATCCCCACTTTAACAACAAATGGGCAATCCCATTGAAAAGATCGATATCCGTACCGGGGCGAATTTTTAAGTGGAGATCGGCAGCTTCTGCTGTCTGAGTGCGCCGGGGATCCACGACCACCATTTTGAGGGGGGATCCGGGCTTGTGCCGCTTCTTCAAGCGATTAAAAAGAATGGGGTGGCACTCTGCTGTGTTGGTGCCCACCAGAAAAGCCAGATTGCAGAGATCGAGATCCTCATAGCAGCAGGGGGGACCGTCGGATCCCAGGGATTGGGTGTAGGCTGAGACAGCTGAGGACATGCACAGGCGCGAGTTGGTGTCGAAATTGTTGGTTCCCAGACAGCCTTTCATCAGCTTTTGAGCAACGTAATAGTCTTCAGTGAGCAACTGCCCCGATCCATACATAGCCATGGAGTGAGGGTTGTCTTTGAGGCAGCGCAGCCGAGAAACCATCTCCTCAAAAGCCTGATCCCAAGAAATGCGGCGAAAGGGCTGATCCAAGCTCTCCCGAAACAGGGGAGAGAGCAGCCGATCTCGACCAACTGCCTCCAGGATCGTGGCCCCCTTTACACAGACCATCCCCAAGCTGGAAGGATGCTCCCGGTCGCCTCTCATTTTCCAGTCACCTGAGGCTGTCGAAACCGCCTCCAATCCACATCCCACACCGCAATAGGGACATAGGGTTTTGATGACAGCTTTTTCCGACTCCATCGCGGTCACCATGAGTTGGGATCCCTGTCAGGATGGATAAGTGTCTTGCATTTTGGATCCCGATAGGCCATCAGGTTAAGGATCTCTTAGCCGAGGAGATCGGCCACTTGGATCTCAAATCCGGGCAATACAACCTGGCTTTTGGCAGTCTCTTGTTCGGTTAGCCAAAGGTGGCGATCCTGAGTCTGGATAAAAATAAATTTGCTTTTGGGAAAAATCAGCCAGACTTCCAGTACATCGGAGCTGAGATACTCTTGGGCTTTTAGGAAGATATCTTCTCCACAGTCGGTTGGAGAGAAGATCTCCTCAACCAGAGGATAGCTCTGCGGCAAAGTGGCAATATCCTCTCCAAATTGCTGGATTAAATCTGGAGATGAGTAGGCAGCATCAGGTCTTCTGACTCTGCCTTTGGTTTGGCCGGGAGCCTTCACCAAAACCATAACCCCCAATGGCTGACATTCAACATAACCGAGCCAACGGAAGAGAAGTCGGGTTTGGATCTTTGCATGCCCTAAGGTTTGCCCCACTTTCTCCACAATGTAGCCATCTACCCATTTGGTTTGGGCAACCGGATTGGCCAGATAGTCGGCAAGGGTTTTGGGCAGGGTAGAGACCCGCTTCTCCATTGGGAGATCGGTTGGAACTACCTGAACCGGAGCAGTGGCCATCAACTTCCCTCTCCAAGTATTTTGAACCCTAGCTCAATCCCCTCCATGGGCAAAGCGGCGATAGAGGAAGTCAAGGGCGCGGTTACGCAATTCGTAGAACTCAGGCATTTCCATAATGCGGGAGCGGATGCGCGGTCGCTCGAAGGGAATGGTCAAGATCTCGCCGATATGGGCAGCGGGGCCGTTGGTCATCATTACCACCCGGTCTGACAAGTAGAGAGCCTCGTCGATGTCGTGGGTAATCATCAAAACTGTGCAGCGGTGATCCCGCCAAATGGCCAGCAGCTCATCTTGTAGATCTTCCTTGGTAATGGCATCCAAGGCCCCAAAAGGCTCATCCAACAGCAAAACTTCTGGACGAACGGCAAGAGCGCGGGCAATGGCAACCCTTTGCTTCATGCCTCCAGAAAGCTGCTTGGGCCGCTTGTGGGCTGCTTCCGCCAAACCTACCAATTCCAGATGTTCTTGAACAATTTCCCTTTTTTCCCACCGGGGTTTGGTTGGGTACACCTGATCCACCACCAGATAAACATTTTCAAAAGCCGTCAGCCAGGGCAAAAGGGAATAATGTTGAAACACCATCATCCGATCTGGCCCTGGGGAGGTGATGGGCTGGCCCTTGAGGGTAATGGATCCCGAAGTGGGAGTCGAAAAACCCGCCACCATGTTGATCAAGGTGGATTTGCCGCAACCCGAGTGGCCGATAATGCAAACAAACTCACCGGCGGCCACTTCCAGATTGATATTTTCCAGCGCAACGAAGGGCCCTGCTGAGGTGAAGTAGGTCTTGCCCACATTCTGAAGACAAAGAAGGGGCAGTCCTGCAACCGGAGATGCAGAAGATAGCGGTGAGGAAGATAGGCGAGAACTGGTCATCATGGTGTTTTCCAATCGAGAGTTTAAGGTAACAAAAGCTAAACTTCGCTGAGCCGGTACTCCTGCAGCTTCAGATCCTGCCGGATGGCCACAGACTCCAGGTAAGCAACGGGATCCTCTCCGTCAAAGCGGGATCCATCGGCAAAGAGTAAAGCTCCGCGGTCGTGGGCCCGATCCGGAAGGCCCAGTTCTCTGGCGGCTAGGGCGTAGGTTTCGCTGTCCAGAACTTGGTCGAGAACCGAAACCCAATTGCGGGGAAAAGCGCAGAGTCCCCAGCGAGCCATCTGCGTCAGGATCCAGAGGTGTTCCAATCTTTCCGGACAGGTGTTGCGCCCGTTGGCAAACTGGTGAAAACCGGTGAGGGCTTGGGATTCATCGGCAATTCCCCGCTGCAGAATACCCGTCCACCCCGGCTGCAGATCCTCCAGGGCCACGCCCACATACTGGGGCTGAGCCAGCCACTCCAAGATCTCAGAACGGTGCTGCGGCTGATCGCAGTAGTGACAAGCCTCCAGTAGTGCTTTGACCAGAGCCACGTGGGTGCGGGGGTAGCTTTGGGCCCAGTCCTGGCGCACCGTCAGCACTTTTTCAATGTGGCTGGGCAAGATTTCGGGAGTGGTGGTGACGATAAATCCCAACTGTTCCCGCACAGCGCGGGAGTTCCAGGGCTCGCCCACGCAGTAGCCATCGATGTTGCCGGCCTTGAGGTGGGCCACCATCTGCGGCGGCGGGATCACCGTCAACGTAACGTCCCGATCCGGATCCACCCCCCCACCGGCCAGCCAGTGCCGCAACAGGAAGTTTTGCATGGAAGCCGGATGAACCACTCCCAGGGTGTGGACTGTGTCGGGGGTGTGGTTGAGGTATTGGCGAAAATCCGCCAGGCTTTGAACGCCTCGCTCCAAAAGTCTGCGCCCAAAGGTAATGGCGTTGCCGCCGCGGGAGAGGGTTAGCGCGGTAATCAAAGGCACCGGAACTCCCCCCACCCCCAACGTGGAGGCCAACGGGATCCCGGCCACCACCATGGCCGCATCCAGCCGACCGGAGCGGATCCCTTCCCAGATGGTCTTCCAGCCTGGCTCCCGCACCAGGGTGACCTGCTCCAGGCCATGCTTTTGAAACAGGCCTTTTTCCTGCGCCACCACCAGCGGGGCGCAGTCGTTGAGGGGCACAAAGCCAACCTCCAAATTGACCTTCTCCAGGCCGTGTTTGGCAATGGCCACGCGAACAGGCGTTTTTTGGCGAGCCCGCTTTTGCTGGTTGAGAAAGTAGATCATCTCTCCCCGCAGGCTGTAGTAATCGGGGTGACGCACCACTTCCAAACGATGGCGGGGTCGAGGAAAAGGGATCCGCAAAATCTGGCCAATGCGGGCCTCCGGGCCATTGGTCATCATTACCACCCGATCCGAAAGCAGCAGCGCCTCATCCACATCGTGGGTAACCATGACACAGGTGAGCTGCTCCGCCTGGGCAATCTCCATCAGTTGCTCCTGCAGGTTGCCGCGCGTCAAGGCATCCAGAGCGCCAAAGGGCTCATCCAACAGCAGCACCCGCGGACGGATGGCCAAAGCCCGGGCAATGGCTACCCGCTGTTTCATCCCTCCTGACAGATGGGCCGGTCGCTTGTCGGCTGCCCCCTGCAACCCCACACGGCGAATGTGTTCTGCCACAATCCGGTCCCGCTCCGCTTTGGGAAGGGATCCCAGCACCTCGTCCACGGCCAGGGCAACGTTCTCCCGCACGGTCAGCCAGGGCAGCAGGGAATAGTTCTGAAACACCACCATGCGATCCGGGCCGGGATCCGTAACCTGTCGGCCCTCCAGGAGAATGCCCCCTCGGGAAGGCTTTTCCAGGCCAGCAATGATGTTGAGCAGGGTCGATTTGCCACAGCCAGAGTGGCCGATCAACGAGACAAATTCCCCTTTTTGGATCTCCAGGTGGATGTCTTTCAGGACAGGGTAGATCTCTCCGTTGTCAAGGAGAAATTCCTTGTCGACATGATCCACTTCAATGTAAGGCTGAGTCTTCATGATTCCCCTGAGATGATTTCTGAGAGCATGGAGAAATTGTCAGCAACCAATCTAAAACTCGGCCAAGCTCATTTAGCGATCCTCAGCCACCACCAGCGAGCCAATCCAAGCCGTGATCCGATCCAGCAGAAGACCCACCATCCCGACATAGATCAAAGCCAGAATGATTTCGCTGATGCGGGAGCTATTCCAGGCATCCCAGATGAAAAATCCAATGCCCACACCGCCAATCAACATTTCCGCTGCCACAATGGCCAGCCAAGACAAGCCCACCCCAATGCGCAAGCCGGTAAAAATGTAGGGCACAGTTGCCGGGAAAACGATTTTGAAAAAGTACTTCCAGCCGGACATGCGCACAATTCTGGCCACGTTGCGGTAGTCCTGAGGGATCTGCTGTACGCCGACAACAGTGTTGATCAAAATGGGCCAGAGGGCCGTAATGAAGATTACAAAAATGGCGGAAGGGTTGGCATCTCGAAAGGCAGCCAAAGAAATCGGCAGCCAGGCCAAAGGCGGCACCGTGCGCAACACCTGAAAAATGGGATCCAAAGCCTCGTACAGCCAGCGATTGACCCCGATGATCATGCCGCCCACAACCCCCACCAAGCCGGCCAGGGCAAACCCAATGAACACCCGCCGCAAGCTGGCCCAAATTTGCCAGAACAGCCCTTTGGCATTGCCGCCATAGTCAAAAAAGGGATCTTTAATGAGGGGATCCCAGGTGTCCTGCCAAACCTGGAGAGGGGTGGGCAAGTTGGCTCCGGGGCGGCTGTAAATGATTTGCCAGAGAATCAGGACGAGCAAAATGGCCGTAGCGGGCAACAGAATGCGACGCAGCGCTTTGTGGATTTGGACTCTTTGCCGCCAAGCAGAAGAAGGTGCAGAACTGGCGGGGGAACCGATTCCGGTACTGGACTGAAGAACAGAACCTTGGCCGGTTTTCAGCAGCCAGTGGCCTAGGCCAACCAGTAGGGGAAGCAGGATCCGAAAGAGGTGGTAGCCCAACTGTAGGGCAGAGTGGAAAATCCTCATGGCTTGCTGGGAGTAAGGTTGAAGTCAACTTAAGAGGATCCCAAGAGAGAAGGGGTTTAAGTTGAACACTCTTTGTGGGGATTCGGGGATCCCTTCTCTCCTGGACAGAGGGTTTGCAGCTAACTTGCTGGGGAAAGTTGGGAAATTAGGCCAGCTTCTTAATCGCCAATTTCTCCAGGTAGGCGGCAGGATTTTCGGGATCGAACTGCACCCCGTCGAAGAAGGTTTCCACTCCTCGAGAGGTGCTGGGGGGAATGGCTGCCCCCTGACCAATGGCTTTGGCAGCTTCTCGCCAGAGTTCTTCCCGATTCACCCGCTCCACCAAGGCTTTGGTATCGGTGTCGGCAGGCAGATAGCCCCAGCGGATGTTTTCGGTCAAGAACCAGAGATCGTGGCTCTTGAAGGGGTAGGAAGCGTAGTCCTGCCAGAACTTCATCAGGTGGGGGCTGTTTTCAACGACCTTGCCGGTGCCGTAGTCAAAAGTGCCCCGAGAACGGCCCAAGATATCGGGCACAGGTACCCCCAGCCAGCGGCGGTCGCCGATGATGCGACACATCTCCTCTTTGTTTTCCATCTGGTCGCACCAGATCTGGGCTTCTAGCACCGCTTTCAACAGGGCAAGGGTGGCTTTCGGGTGCGCATCCACCCAGTCGGCCCGCAGGGCAAAGGCCTTTTCCGGGTGGCCGTTCCACAGCTCGCCGGTGGTGAGGGCAGTATACCCCTCTTTTTGGTTCACCAGCTGGGCATTCCAAGGCTCGCCCACACAGAAGGCTTCCATGGTTCTGGATTTCATATTGGCCACCATCTGCGGCGGCGGCACCACAATGATGGAGACGTCGCTAGTGGGATCGATCCCGCCTGCGGCCAGCCAGTAGCGCATCCACATGTCGTGGGTGCCACCGGGGAAGGTCATCGCACATTTGGGATCCCCGCCGGCAGCTCGGACCTCGGCAAACTTGGCCTTGAGGGGGGAACTATCCAGGCCGATTTGCAAATCCCGATATTGGTTGGAAATGCTAATGCACTGACCGTCCAGATTGAGACGGGCCAAAATGTACATAGGCACCGGCTTGCCATCGGTAACTTTGCCGGTGGTGATGAGGTAGGGCATGGGGGTGAGGATGTGTGCCCCATCGATGCCGCCGGCGGCGGATCCCAGCACCAAGTTGTCGCGGGTGGTGCCCCAAGAGGCCTGCTTGACCACCTCCACATCTTTCATGCCGTACTTGTCAAAGAACCCCTTTTCTTTGGCGATGATCAGGGGGGCCGCGTCGGTTAGAGCGATGAACCCCAGCTTGGCGCTGGTGGTTTCGGGAGTATCGGCCTGCGCCACCCAGTAGCCTTTGCCCAAGGATTGCGATTGGGCGCGCGGGATCCCAGCCGTGGCCGCCCCAGCCGTGAGAGCAGCCACCCCGGCCAAAAATTGCCGACGGGAGACGGGAGAGGAAGTGCTGAACAGCTTAGACATCGAAACCTCCAAGATTTACAACGACGAAGAAAGAAAAACTTTCAGGACGGCAACAGAACCGCTAGCGGGTTACCAAAACAGAAGCCTGGGCGGCGGACGGATGCTGACGCGGCCTGGCCCCAAAGTGCTCCCTGAGCAACTCCACCAAGACCGGCTTGAGGTCTTCGCAAGGGATCCCTTGGCGCACACATTCGCCCAGCTTGGCGTCTTTGCCCACTTCTCCTCCCATGTAGATGTCCACGGCCTCCACCGGCTTGCCGTCCTTGCGAACGGTGGTGCCCATGAGGCCAATATCGGCCACCTGGGGTTGGCCGCAGGAGTTGGGGCAGCCCGTCCAGTGGATGCGCACCGTTTGAGGAATCTCCAGCTCCGCCTCCAGCTCCTCCATCAAGGCCACAGCCCGGTTTTTGGTCTCGATGAGGGCAAAGTTGCAGAACTGGTTGCCCGTACAGGACACCAACCCCCGCTGCAATGGCCCTGGGTTAGGGGAGAACTTCTTCAAGAGCGGCTCTTTGAGGAGCGGGGCCACTCGGGAGTCGGGCACATTGGGGATGAGCACGTTCTGCTCCACTGTCAGCCGCAGCTCCCCGGAGCCGTACACCTCCGCCAAGCGGGCCAGCTCCATCATCTCCAGGGCGTTGAGCCGCCCCACCGGCACATGCAGGCCGACAAAGTTGAGGCCCGGCTGCTTCTGGGCATGCACCCCCAGCAGATCCCGCTTGTGCCAGACCACCTCATCTTTTTCCGCTGCCCTGAGCAGAGGGTGGCCTATCTGGCGCTCCACAGCCGCCCGGAACTTCTCTAGGCCCCACTCGTCAATGAGCCACATCAACCGCGCCTTTTGCCGGTTGGCCCGCAGGCCGTGATCCCGGTAGACCAGCAGCACCGCCTCGCACAGAGGAACCACATCGCGGGGATCCACCCAGACATCTAGGCCAATTGCCTCGGCGCAGCGGCGAGCCGAGAAAAAGCCGCCCACCAGGACGTTGAAGCCCAGGCGGCCATTTTTGAAGGCGGGCACAAAGGCCAGGTCGTTGATCTCCGCATGCACCGAGTTGTCGCGACAACCACAGATGGCGATGTTGAACTTGCGCGGCAGGTTGCTGAAGGAAGGGTTGCCCTCGCCGTTGTTGGTAACCATGTCCTGCACCTTGCGAGTGAGGCCGCGCACGTCGATCAGCTCATCCGGGTCAATACCAGCCAGAGGGGATCCCGTGATGTTGCGCACGTTGTCCATGCCCGACTGGATGCTGGTCAGGCCTACCTCTTTCAGGTAGCCCAGGATCTGGGGCATTTCCTCGATGGGGATGCCCCGCAGTTGCAGGTTCTGCCGGGTGGTGAGGTCGGCTACGCCCTGTTCTCCATAGGGGTGGATGATTGCGCCCAACATCCGCATTTGGCCGCTGGTTAGGATCCCATTGGGCAGGCGCAGCCGCAGCATGAACTGACCTGGGGTGCGCTTGCGAAAGAAGATCCCCAGCCACTTGAGGCGGTGATCCCGGTCGTCTTCAGGAATGTTCTCCCAACCCATCCGGGCAAACGCCTCCAGCTCGGCCTTGACCGCCAGCCCATCCTTTTCGCTTTTGAGGCGTTCAAATTGGTTTGCCATGATCGCTGCCGTGGGGTGAACACTGGCTACCCTAGCGATGACGAACCATTAACTTTGGTATTGGCCGTTACACTTTGTAACAGGTTATGCAGTTTTGTCATTCTCGAATTGCGCTTTATGCATAAAGTCAGGCTTCCAGGAGCAGCAGACCCCTCTTTCCCCTTTGGGAAAGGGGCTGGGGGTGAGGAAAAGCTAGTTGAGAGGGTTGAAAGAGTTGAAAGGCTCCATCTGCCAGAGCAGACGGGGCGGGATCCCCAGCCCTTCGGTGAGGGGTGCGGGCCGTTGGGAAGTTTGGGGATCGCAGTCGTAGAGAGCGGTGGTGTAGCGGTAGCTGCGGGGGGGGCCACCGTTGAGGCGAATGCCGCTAATTTCAAAGGTGTAGTTGCGATTGGGCTGGATCGAACCCACGGAGTAGGTCAAAGTTTCCAGGCCAAAGGCGGGATCCCCCACGCGGAGATCTCCAACAGGCACCGGCTCGCCGCTGAGGGCATCGGTGATGCGGACTTGGGCTTGGCTGAGATCAGCCTTGCCGCCACGGCTGGGCACCGAGAAAGACCAGCGGTAGGCAGACAGGGGCTGGCCGGAAAACCCTTCTAGGCGGTAGAGGTAGCCGTCTTTCTCCGGGAAGGCGATGAACTCTGGATCTGGCACCGACTCGTCAAAACCGAAGATCCAGTTGGCGTTGGCCTGGGTCACCCGTCCAGCCCGTGGGTCAAAGACAATGCCGTAGGCCCCCTGGGCGTACTGAGGATACAGGTTCCAGCGGCGATGCCCCACATCCACAAAGTTTTCTCGACCTGGCTCGGCAAAATAGATGTCCACCTGCCGCGCCAACACCCGGCCTGGATCGGGGCCGTTCAGCTCTAGGATGGGCCCAACCGCCAGGTTGCTGAAGCGGGATCCCGCCTCCCCAGCAGGGGTAAAGCAGCGCCAAGAAGGGGGCGGCTGGTGGCTGAGAGTACCATTGGCTACCTGCATCAAGGCCGCTTGCTGGGCGGCTTCTAGGAACTGAGGATTGAGCTTCACCGGCGGTAACTGGTGCAACAGCCGTAGAAAATTCAGCCGATCCATCATCTTTTGGGCTGCTGCAGGCGTAAGGCGACCGGGGTTGCAGGTAGCAACCTGGGGCTGTTCGGCGTAAATAGGCCCCGTGAAGCTGCGGGTCTGGCGATCCAACCGGCACAGGAAGCTGGCAATCGGCACTTCCCCTGCCCGCGGTGGCTCCATCGAGGTAGGGGATCCTCCACAGGCCGCCAGCAGACAAAGACAAAAGATCCCCGCGATCCTCAAAGCCCAAAGCTGAACCAACTTGGGCAACCGCTGCAAGGGCATGCAAAAACCAGCCGAATTATGAGCCGGTGGGGGTGGGGGTGATGCTGGGGGGGCTGACGGTGCTGCTGCTGCTCTCGCCACAAGCAGGCAACAAGCCCAGACAGGCAAACAGGGCTAAGGCCGCCAAAAGCTGGTGGGTCACTTTGGGTTGCAACGTAGCCATGACAACAAACCTCCCAAATGCTGTTGGGTTTGACCCTGTTCTATCACCTGGCCGAGTGGGCCACAGCGTCAAAACTCATGCCGACAAGGGTATAACTTAAGCCCAAGTCAAGGAACGCTCACCCAAGTCGGCTACATCCACTAGGACTGGGATCCAAGCCCACTTTTTCTCTCCACCCATAGTGGAGTACGGATCCCCACAACTCTTCTTGCGCTCAAGCGAAAGATTGCTGTAGTCAATGCTGCCTTTTGCCCGATTGATAAGGGATCCCCAAAAGCTTGTCAGGGGGTGATCTGGAACTCCAGGTTGTAGGTTTGGAGTAAGTTTATGGTTTCGTGATCGGTGATGTTGGTGTCGGCCAGCTCCAAGTTGTAGAAATCGATGAACTCTTCGTGGTCAAAATAGGGGCCGGCATGCCAGGTACCCATCTCCAGCTTGATAAAGCGATCCCCAGGCACCCGAAAGGCTTGAATCTGATCCACGTGCAGCTCATCGGCAGGCGGTGCAACACCAATAAACCACTCCTTGCCATTCAGGGATCCCAGGCACTGGGTGCAGCGGATGTGGTGGGTGATCTGAGTAAACTTGAGGCCGCGGCGAGGCAAGCGCATGATGTAAAAGCGGGGCTGCCCTTGATTCAAGAACAACTGAGCATCTTGACTGTCGAAGGGTTTGTGATCGGGAGTGGGGCAAATGACCTGTCCGTAGGGGGCAAAGTTTTCCGGTTCAGCGAGATGGGCCTTCAGTTGGCGCAATTGGCTGGTCACCCTGCTCTTCTCCTTTGCGTTTGACGAGCTGTCTTGTGTCTCACTGTTGCCCTACAACGTGAGCACGAGGGCATGAAGACGCAAACAGCCCAGCGAACCCCATTCTATCGAGACTTGGCCAGGCAGCTTCCCTTCTGGGAAGGGATCCCTGAGCAAGCCCAAGCTGCTCAAGGTCGCAAGTACAATGGGAAAACTTCCCAGCCTCAGCAGAGCAAATGGCGATGCAGCGGGACTTACAAGAGCTGATCATCTCCCCAGCTCAAGTTGAAAGCCTCTCTCAAGTGCCGGTGGCTTGGTTGTATCGGCCTCGGCCCGTTCGTCGCTTTAAGGATCGCCTGCGCCAGTTCTCCGCTTTCTGGGATCTCCTACGCTTGCTGGTGACGCTGGACTTGTTCTTGCGTTTCTTGACCTTCTGGACAGGGGGATCCCTACTTACCCTGGTGGGGCGGATTTGGATCCCTGGCCTACAGGCCACTTGGGGCACTTGGCCGGTGGAATGGGGGATCCTGGCGGCTATTGCCGCCCTGGGCCAAGCCTATTGGATTTTCCGCAGCCGTCGCATGCCGCTGCTGCTGAATTTGCTGGAGGAGGTGGATCGCTACAACCGAATCATCCAGGCCATCCATGTCAATGATCAGTTGGTGGAAGCGGGCAACCCCGAGGTGAAGCTGGCCCAGAGGGCTGAGGTGATCGAAGCGCTGAAGCTGACCCGGGCCGATCTCATTCGCGCCTTGAAAACCGAACGGATCTTGCGGCAAAACGAAGACTTGATCGAGCAGCAGAGCGAGTTCTTTGGAGATAACTTGGCAGCGTTGACGGCCCTACAGGTGAGCGAGCAGGCCAGCGAACAGGGGCGAATCCTGGAGGCTGCTTTACAGATTGCTTTGCAGGTGCGCTCCCAAATCCGCCGCTTACAAGAGCGAGAGGCTAACCACCCCCCAAACAGGGATCCAGACAAGATTGAGAAAGATCAGCAGGATAGAGATGGCAACTCAGATGGGCAGTGAAACAGATGGTTATTTTTGTCGGCAGGCGGCGCTGTGGGTTCTAATCCTTGGGAGAAAGTTGAGGTTGATTGCACCGCGTTAGCAGGTCGGAGACCGAAATTGGAGTGACCCCATCTCCCTGATTGGTGCTAAATCCCCGCTCTGCACTATTCCGCACTGTCAAGATCGCCTGCCGGCGCTACACTGGGGCTGGTCTTGGATCCCTCGGTCATCTGCGCACCTTTGATGAGCCTTTTGGCCCGCTCCCTCAACTACGCCCAGAGCCACAGCGACACGCTGTTTCAAGCTTTCGTCCAACACCTGCAACTGGTGGCGGTGCCTTTGGGAATGGGGCTGCTGTTGGGTTTGCCGCTGGGTTTTTTCAGCTCCCGCTCCCAGATGCTTTCTCTGGTGGTGATCAATGCGTTCAGCAGCCTGCGGGTGATTCCCAGCTTAGCCATTTTGTTTTTGGCTATCCCCTATTTCGGCCTCAGCTTCCGTTCGGCAGTTGTGGCTCTAACCCTTCTGGCTCTGCCCCCCATTCTGATCAGCACGGATGTGGCCTTCCGCAGTCTTGAGCCGGCCCTGCGGGAAGCTGCCCTGAGCATGGGCATGACTCCTGCCCAGGTACTGCGGCACGTGGAGATCCCTTTGGCCTTGCCGGTGATCTTGGCCGGTGTTAAAACGGCTACCATTGAGGTGATTGCCAGTGCTACTCTGGCAGCGTTTATCGGCGCAGGAGGGCTGGGTACTTTCATTACCCTAGGGTTTGCTCTCTATGACAACGCCATCTTGCTGGTGGGGGCGGTTCCAGTGGCCCTTCTGGCTATTGCGGCCGAGATCGGCCTTGGCACTCTGCAGCGGGCTTTGGAACCTCCCCAAGCCTGAGGTTCTGTGAGGGATCCCATGCCGTCTTCCTCTAGTTCTTCTGAAGTGCGATCCCGGTGGCCTTTCCGCTCCATTCCTTTGCGGGTGGCGTTGCTGCTGCCCCTAGTGCTCTCAGTAGCAGGGGGAGTGGGGGGAGTGGCCTATCTCTCCTGGCAGGGCGGGCGACACCTGGCGCTGCGCTTGACGGAGCAACTGAGGCGGGAAGTTACCGACCGCACCGAAGAGCATCTTGCCAGATATTTGCAAATTCCCCTTCAGATCAATGCCCTCAATCAAGGGGCAGTGAGGGGGGGGCTGCTGCCCGATTTGACAACCCCCAGCCCAGCCGATCTAGAGGTGCTGGAAGCTCACTTTGCCCGCCAGTTGCAGCCATTTCCTGAGCTCAGCTATGTCGGCTTTGTCTCGGCTCAAGGGGGGTTTGTGATCGCCCGCCGCCACGCCGACGGATCAATTTGGACTTACCATACACTCGGCCTGTTGCCGGGATCCGCCCAGGGCCGCCAACGGGATCCGGAAACAGGGGATCCCACAGGGTTCACTCGCCGGTTGGGCTTTGTGGATCTGAGGCAGTTGTCCTGGTTTCACCAGCTCCTGCAGTCGGAAGGGATCCGCGACACTTGGGTGGTAACCCGATTTTTTGCGGAGCTTCCTGCCCAGGATCCAGAGCGGCTGATCGTGACGTCCCTGTCTCTGACCGACTCGGAGGGGCGGGTTTACGGCAGCTTAGTGGCTTCCCTCTCCGTCCGGCAGCTTCAAGCCTTTCTGGAACAGATGGAAGGCCGTTCTCCCATGGGGGCGATCTTTCTGCTGGACGAGGAAGGACAGGTGGTGGCCAGTACGGCGGGGCCTGCTCCCCATCCGCTGCTGGTGGCTGTGCAAGAGCAGGTGGGCTCCTGGGAGACGGCCTCTTCTCAGAATTCGCTGCGCCTCAAGGTCGGAGGGATCCCTTACTGGGTGGAGGTGGAGTCCGTCCAGAGTGAAGGGAGGCTAGGTTTTTATTTCGTGTACGGGATCCCAGAGGCAACCCTTCTGGCCAAAGTCCATCGGAGCGCCCAACAGGCTGCGCTGTTGGGGGGTGGGCTATTGCTGAGCATGCTGGGGACAGGGATCCTCCTCGGCGAAGCTCTCTCCCGTCCCCTGCGCCGCCTCACCCAAGTAGCCGAGCAATTTATCCAAAGCGGTTTCCAGCCCTGGCCTCCTTTGGATCCCGGCCCCATCCAGGAGGTGCAGACCCTGGCCAAAGCCTGGCAGCAGGCGGCAGCAGCCCAGCAGGCCCTGCTGGATCGTCTGTGGCAGCAGCAGCAAGAATACCGCGCCGTGGTGGAGCAGCAGACAGAGCTCATTTGCCGCTTTCGGCCCAATGGGCACATCACCTACGTCAACTCTGCTTTATTGCGTTTCTTCGATCATCGGGTAGAAGAAGTGGTGGGCCGAGCTTTGTGGGATCTGCTGCTGGAAGAAGAGCGGGAGGTGGTGCTGCAGGCTTTTGCCGCTCTCACGCCTGAGAGTCCTTTTTATAGCAGCGAGCGGGAGTACCCCGGCAAAGACGGCCAGTCCCGCTGGGTGAGCTGGGTGGATCGGGGCATTTTCGACAGCCAGGGCCAGTTGGTGGAGATCCTCTCGGTGGGGCGGGAGATCACCGAGCAAAAACGGGCAGAACAGCAGTTGCAGGCCCTCAACCGCGAGCTGGAAGCCCAGGTGGAGCTGCGCACGGCCAAGCTGCAGCAGGCTTTTCGCTTTGAGGCGATGCTGCGCGCCCTCAGCGGCCAGATGGTGGCCAGCCTGAATGAGGGGGAAATTCTGGAAGAAGTGGTCAAAAGCCTGGCCGAGGCACTCAACCTAAGCGGCTGCCATATCCTCTTGCTCTCAGACGATGGATCAACCTGGATCCCTGGCTACTGCTACTCCCCCTCTCTCTCTTCTGACGTGGCTCAAGATGGCGGGGCGGATCCCTTGCATGGGCCAGACTACGCCAGTGACCCGGAGTTCCTGCGCCTGCCGCAGTCCTATTCTTCCTCGCAGCAGAAATGGGAAATCCACTGCTGTTGTCGCACAGGGAAAGAGGGACGCTGGGTGCGGCTGCTGGCCTACACCCTTTGGGACAAAGAGAAGCGGCTGGGAGCTTTGCTGTTGGAGCGGCTGCCGGAGCAAGAGTTTTCCGAAGACGAGATTCAACTGGCCTATCAGGTGGCCAACCTATGTGCCCTGGCCATTCGCCAAGCCCGTCTGTACCAAGCAGCCCAAGCGCAGGTGAAGGAATTGGAGCGGCTGAATCTGCTGAAGGATGATTTCCTCAGCACCGTCTCCCACGAGCTGCGCACCCCCATGACCAATGTGCGCATGGCCTTGCAAATGCTGCAAATGACCCGCGATAACCCCGAGAAACAGCAGCACTATTTCAGCGTTGCCCTGAAAGAATGCAACCGGCAAATCGAGCTCATTAACGACCTGCTGGATATGCGACGGCTGGAAGCCGGGACGTATCTGCTGCAACCAGAGAATATTTTTCTGCCGCGGTATTTACAAGATTTGCTGGCCGGGGCTCAGCCTTTGGCCCAAGCCAAACATCAACACCTGCAACTGCACCTGGAGGCAGGGATCCCCTCGCTTTGGGCCGACCCCACCTGCTTGGGGCGCATTCTGCGCGAGCTGCTGCACAACGCCATCAAGTACACGGCCCCCGAGGGATCCATCCACCTGCGGGTTGTCTCAGAAGGAGAGGGGATCCTCTTCGTCTGCAGCAACAGCAGCGAGATCCCAGAGCCAGAGCTGCCCCGCATCTTTGAAAAGTTTTACCGGATCCCGCAATCGGATCGCTGGAAGCACGGCGGCACCGGCCTGGGGCTGGCTTTGGTGAAGCAACTGGTGGAGCACATGGGGGGGAATATCTCCGTCAACAGCTCGGATGGATGGACCCACTTCCAAGTTTGGTTGCCCCAAGGTGAGGATCCTGCTCCGCCATTGCCCGGCCCACCCCCAATGTCAGAAGACCTCCCCTTTTGGAAAGAGGCTGGGGGTGAGGGGCATACCTGACCCCTATCCCGGCAAGACTTGTTGCTGCCAGAGGGCCTCCAGTTGCACCGTGTATTCGGAGTTCACGATGGGCACTGCCCCAGCAATGGCCTCTTGAATGGGGATCCCGGCAGCAGCCTCCAGCTGGGCAAAAGCTGTTTGGTAGTCGGCAGACAACCGGCTGACATCAATGAGCGGCAGATCCCCCCAGACCTCCGGCTTGAACTTTTCCAGCTGCCCCTCCGGGCTGGCCAAGACCTCTGCCAGGACCATCGCCCCCCAAGGATTGGCCGCATTGATGGGAATGGCTGTAAACGAGGGATCGATCAAGCTGGTGCCCGGGATCCCATAGGGGGTGGTGCTGGGGGGAAATTGGCCGTTGCCCTTGCGTAAGATCACCTGATCGATAAAGGTGGGGATGAGCCACACTTCGCCGTTGGCAAAAAGCTCCGCCAGGCGGGCAAAGGTGGGCGGGTAGGTTTGGCCCTGTCTCCACAGGAAGGGATCCAGCTTTCTCAGGTATTCCACCAGGGCAGGGGATTGTCGCGCCCAGAGATCGGCATCGAAGTCCGGCCCGCTGTACTGAGCATAGCCCCCGGTCACACCATAGAAGGCGCTCAACAAAAAGCGGCTGCCATGAAAATCCGGCGGGGCCACGTAGGTAAATCGCCCTGGATTGGCCTCTGCCCAAGCCAACAGTTCGGCGTAGCTCTGGGGGGGATTGGGTACCCGTTCGGCATCATAGGCCATCAAAAAGTAGTTGCCGGTGTAGGGCGCAGAATAGCCCTCGGTGGGCAGGCCAAAATCCGTTTCAATATCGGCGGGATCGTAGAAGGGCAAGCTGGGCAATTTCTCAGCAAAAGGGCCGAAGAGCAAATTCCCCTGCTTGAGGGTGCGGAAGTTGTTGCCATTGATCCAGATGAGATCGATGCTGCCGCCGCTGCGCAGCCCGGCCTGTACCTCCCCAATCACCTTGTTGACTGCTTCAACGGTATCCGTGAGCGGGATCCGGTTCAAGCGAATGCCATAACGCTCCTGCAACTGGCTTCTCACCCAGCCATCCACAAACCCATTGATGGCCTCACTGCCGCTCCACATGGCCCAGTTGACAGAGCTGCCCCGCGCCCGCTCCAGAATGTCTGCCCAGCTCAGGGATCCCAGATCCACCATGTTCTGGGAGGTGTTCTGGGCAAACGGAGAGCCTTGACTCAACGCCCAAGCTCCCAGAGATCCCAGGCCGGCCAATACCTGCCGCCGCTTCCAGAAAACGCTTTTGGGTTGCATAGCCTTGCCTCCACCCCCATCCAACTTTCAGGTTCCAGATTCAACTTAAACTCTCCCCTCTTCCTTGGGGAAAGGGGCTGGGGGTGAGGGATCCCCGCCAATCTCCACAGGCCACAGAGCCTCTGTCGGCAAGTGGATCCACACCGTCTGCCCCGGCGCAAACACTTGGTGGGGAGCCACCCAAGCCTGCAGACTGCCCCAAGGGGCTTGCAAGGTCAGCCGTCGCTGGGTGCCCGCAAAGCGTTCCGCCATCACTTGAGCGGAGAAAACATTGTCGGCCAAGCCGGGCGGATGGGGAAACACCTGCACCTGTTCCGGGCGCACCGTCAGCCGCACCTGACCTTGGAGTGGCGCGGCGCTTTTCAAGAGGATCCCGTTGTTGAGGCAAAGCTGGTGACCCTCCGCCTGCGCATCGAAAAAATTGACCCCGCCAAAAAAGCGGGCAATGCGCTCGGAGCGCGGCTGCTGATAGAACTCCACAGGGGATCCCACCTGGTGTAGCTGCCCCTCAAACATCAGGCCGATGCGTTGGGCCATGGCTGTGGCTTCTGCTTGATCGTGGGTAACCAGCACCGTCGTCACCCCTGTTTCCGCCTGCAGCTCCAGGATGAGAGCCTGCATCTCTTGGCGCAGGTTGGCATCCAGGGCCGATAAAGGTTCATCCAACAGCAGCACCTTGGGCCGAATCACCAAAGCCCGCGCCAGGGCCACCCGCTGCGCTTGTCCGCCAGAAAGCTGGCTAGGCCGACGCTGAGCAAAGCCGGGCAATTGTACCCGCTCCAGCATGCGCAAGGCGGCAGCCTCCCGCTCTGTCCGGGGAATGCCCCGCATTTTCAGGCCAAAAGCAACATTCTCCCCCACGCTCAGGTGGGGAAACAGGCGGCTGTGTTGGGACAGCAAAGTCACGCCGCGCCGTTCCGGCGGCAGAGGGTTGAGGGGGATCCCGTCCAGCCAGATTTCCCCCGGATAGGGCAAGGGATCCGGTTCCAGCAGGCCGGCGATGAGATTGAGGGTGGTGGACTTGCCGCAGCCCGACGGCCCCAGCAGGGCGAAGATCTCCCCTGCCTCCACGCTCAAAGACAAATCCCTGAGGACAGGGATCCCTCGCTTGTGGAAGCGCTTGCTGAGGTGGCGGAGAACAAGGTGGCCCATGCTTGGGTTACCGATCAAACGCTCAATAGAGCTCTCAAACTCTCCCAAAATTAGAACAGAAAGTACCGTTGTGCCATGGGCAGCACCTCTGCCGGCTCGCAGGTGAGCAATTCTCCATCGGCCCGCACTTCATAGGTCTCCGGGTTCACCTCAATGCGGGGAGTGGCGGTATTGAGTTTCAAATCCGCTTTGCCGATCTCGCGGCAATTTTTCACCGCTACGGCCCGGCGCTGAATCCCCAATTTCTCCGGGATCCCCAGGTCTAGGGCAGCCTGGGAGACAAAGAGCAGGCTGGTCTCGGTCAGGGCGCGGCCAAAGCTGCCGAACATGGGGCGGGGGTACACCGGCTGCGGGGTCGGAATGGAAGCATTGGGATCCCCCATTTGGGCGTAGGCAATCAGGCCCCCCTTCAGGACGATTTCCGGCTTAACCCCGAAAAAGGCTGGCTTCCACAGACACAGATCCGCCAGTTTTCCCACCTCCACCGACCCGATGACGTGGCTGAGTCCTTGGGCGATGGCGGGGCAGATGGTGTACTTGGCTACGTAACGCTTGGCCCGGAAGTTGTCGTTGCGGCTGCTGTCCTGCGGCAGAGGCCCCCGCTGCACCTTCATCTTGTGAGCCGTCTGCCAAGTGCGGATGATTACCTCCCCCACCCGGCCCATGGCCTGGGAGTCGGAAGAGATGATGCTGAACACCCCCATGTCATGCAAGATGTCTTCGGCGGCAATGGTTTGGGGGCGAATGCGGCTTTCGGCAAAAGCAATATCCTCCGGCACATTCTTGCTCAGGTGGTGACACACCATCAGCATGTCCAGATGCTCTTCGATGGTGTTGCGGGTAAAGGGGCGGGTGGGATTGGTGGAGCTGGGCAGCACGTTGGGCTCGGAGGCAATGCGGATGATGTCGGGGGCATGCCCACCCCCGGCCCCCTCGGTGTGAAAGGTGTGAATGGTGCGGCCATTGATGGCGGCGATGGTATCTTCCACAAAAGCCGATTCATTTAAAGTATCGGTGTGGATGAGGGTTTGGACGTCGTACTCATCCGAGACTTGCAAACAGCTGTCGATCACCGCCGGCGTGGATCCCCAATCTTCATGGATCTTGAGGCCGCAGGCCCCTGCCTCCACCTGTTCCCGCAAAGCTGCGGGAAAAGCCGCGTTTCCCTTGCCAAAGAAGCCCAAATTGACGGGGAACCCCTCCGCCGCCTGCAACATCTTGCCCAAGTTCCAAGCTCCAGGGGTGCAGGTGGTGGCGTTGCTGCCTGTGGCCGGCCCAGTTCCGCCCCCCAAAAGGGTGGTCACTCCCGAGGCGATGGCAAACTCGCACAGCTGCGGACAGATGAAATGCACATGGGCATCGATCCCGCCCGCTGTCAGGATCAGGTTTTCCCCGGCGATCACCTCGGTGCTGGGGCCCACCACCATGCCCGGCGTCACGCCTGATTGGATATTCGGGTTGCCGGCCTTGCCGATGCCGACAATGTAGCCCTCCCGGATGCCCACATCTGCCTTGACGATGCCCCACCAGTCCAGGATCAGGGCGTTGGTGATCACCAGATCCAAGGCCCCGTTGGCGCGGGTGGCCGTCGGCGATTGCCCCATGCCATCGCGGATGGTTTTGCCGCCCCCAAACTTAATCTCCTCGCCGTAGGTGGTGAAATCCTCCTCCACCTCGATGATCAGTTCGGTATCCGCCAGGCGCACCCGATCCCCTACGGTGGGGCCGTAGTTGCTGACGTATTGGCGACGGGGAATCTCTAGGGTCATAGGGTGGTATCTGCAAAAGGGCTGCCAGGGTTTTACCACACATCCCCACCCAGGGGATCCCTTGCTGCTTGTTGTCTGGTTTCAACCCTTCATTAGAACCCATTGGGTCGACTGAAAATTCGTTACATATATTTACATCTATGATCGAAAAAACAATTGCCAATCGACTCCAGCCTCGATGGGACAAGGGATCCCTCGTTTAATTATTGTGAAGCAACTGAGGGCTCACAAACCCTGACCTATAATGCCAGGTAAGTCCTGCCCTGGGGGAATCTTCTGCCAAGGGGTAGGGATGCTTCGTTCCTTGTCGCAAGAGAGGAGTTCTTGATGACAACTACGCCAAAGGAGCGAGAGCCGAAGGTCAAGGTGTCGGTTGATGTGGATCCGGTTCCCACCTCATTTGAGAAATGGGCCAAGCCGGGGCACTTCGACCGCAGCCTATCCCGTGGCCCCAAGACCACGACCTGGATCTGGAACCTCCATGCTCTTGCTCATGACTTCGACAGTCACACCAGCGACTTAGAAGACGTCTCTCGTAAGATCTTTTCCGCTCACTTCGGCCACTTGGCAGTGGTTTTCGTCTGGCTGAGCGGCATGTACTACCACGGAGCTCAGTTCTCCAACTATTCTGCTTGGCTGGCGGATCCGATCAACGTCAAGCCCAGCGCCCAAGTGGTCTGGCCCATCTTCGGCCAAGAGATCCTGAATGGGGATGTGGGCGGCGGCTTCGAAGGGATCCGCATTACTTCTGGTCTATTTCACCTCTGGCGAGCTGCCGGCATCACCAATGAGTTTCAACTCCTCTGCACCGCTATTGGTGGCTTGGTGATGGCCGGGCTGTGCCTGTTTGCCGGCTGGTTCCACTACCACAAGCGGGCTCCCAAGCTGGAGTGGTTCCAAAATGTGGAATCGATGCTCAACCACCACCTGGCGGGCCTGCTGGGGCTGGGTTCTTTGGCCTGGGCCGGTCACCAAATCCACGTGGCCATTCCCATCAACAAGATGTTGGATGCGGGCGTGCCGGCGGATCAGGTGCCTTTGCCCCACGAGTTCATCCTCAACCCGGCCCTGATGAAGGAGATGTTCCCCAGCGTGGATTGGGGCATCTTCAGCGGGGTGGTGCCCTTCTTTACCTTGGATTGGGGCAAGTACGCGGAGTTCCTCACCTTCAAGGGTGGCCTGGATCCGCAGAACGGTGCCCTCTGGCTGACCGACCAAGCCCACCACCACTTGGCCATTGCCGTGCTCTTCATCGTGGCCGGGCACATGTACCGCACCAACTGGGGCATCGGCCACTCCATTAAAGAGATCCTGGAAGCCCACAAAGGCCCCTTCACCGGCGAAGGCCACAAGGGCCTGTACGAAGTGCTTACCACCTCCTGGCATGCCCAACTGGCCATCAACTTGGCCATGGTGGGATCCCTGAGCATCATCGTGGCCCAGCACATGTACGCCATGAACCCCTACCCCTACATGGGCATCGACTACGCCACCCAGATCTCCCTGTTTACCCACCACATGTGGATAGGCGGCTTCTTCGTGGTGGGGGGTGCTGCCCACGGGGCCATTTACATGGTGCGGGACTACGACCCGGCGGTGAACCGCAACAACGTGTTGGATCGGGTATTGCGCCACCGGGATGCCATCATCAGCCACCTCAACTGGGTGTGTCTGTTCTTGGGCTTCCACGCCTTTGGCTTCTACGTCCACAACGACACGATGCAAGCCCTGGGCCGTCCGCAGGACATGTTCTCGGACACCGGCATCCAACTGCAGCCCATCTTTGCCCAGTGGATCCAGTCGCTGCACACTTCGGCCATTGCCAGCACCGCTCCCTATGTGGGCGCTTCGGTTAGCCCCATCTTTGGCGGCGACGTGGTAGCTGTGGGCGGCAAGGTGTCCATGATGCCCATGGTGCTGGGCACGGCGGACTTCATGGTGCACCACATCCACGCCATGACCATCCACATTACGGTGCTGATCCTGCTCAAGGGGGTGTTGTTTGCCCGCTCTTCCCGGTTGATCCCGGACAAAGGCAAATTGGGCTTCCGCTTCCCCTGCGATGGCCCAGGCCGCGGCGGCACCTGCCAGGTCTCCGGCTGGGATCACGTGTTCCTGGGGCTGTTCTGGATGTACAACTGCATCTCCATCGTGATCTTCCACTTCAGCTGGAAGATGCAGAGCGACATCTGGGGCACCGTCAACGCCGATGGCACGATTGAGCACATCACCGGCGGCAACTTTGCCACCAGCGCCATTAACATCAACGGCTGGTTGCGGGACTTCCTGTGGGCGCAATCGGTGCAGGTGATCAACTCCTACGGCTCGGCGCTGTCGGCTTATGGGCTGCTCTTCTTGGGCGCTCACTTCGTCTGGGCCTTCAGCCTGATGTTCCTGTTCAGCGGTCGCGGCTACTGGCAGGAGCTGATTGAGTCCATCGTTTGGGCCCACAACAAGCTAAAAGTCGCTCCGGCCATTCAACCCCGCGCTCTGAGCATCATTCAGGGTCGGGCGGTCGGTGTGGCCCACTA
Source organism: Thermostichus sp. OS-CIW-33 (assembly GCF_054059615.1). Taxonomy (NCBI): domain Bacteria; kingdom Bacillati; phylum Cyanobacteriota; class Cyanophyceae; order Thermostichales; family Thermostichaceae; genus Thermostichus; species Thermostichus sp. OS-CIW-33. The sequence goes on along the minus strand of NZ_JBSSCH010000003.1, from coordinate 187,365 downwards.
CCTGTTGGGAGGGATCGTCACCACCTGGGCGTTCTTCCTGGCACGGTTCGGCGCACTCGGCTAAGGCAAGGAGGAAGAGAGAATCATGACAACTGCAACTCGTTTTCCCCAATTCAGCCAAGACCTGGCCAGCGATCCCACCACGCGTCGGCTGTGGTATGGCATTGCCACCGCCCACGACTTCGAGACCCACGATGGCATGACGGAGGAGCGGCTTTACCAAAAGCTGTTCGCCACCCACTTTGGCCATCTGGCAATCATCTTCCTGTGGGCCTCCGGCAACGTCTTCCACATCGCCTGGCAAGGCAACTATGAGCAATGGGTAGCCAACCCCACGGGTGTCACCCCCATCGCCCACGCCATCTGGGATCCCCACTTTGGCAAGGCAGCGGTGGAAGCCTTTACCCAACCGGGGGGCGGCGGCCCCGTCAACGCGGCCTACTCTGGCCTGTACTACTGGTTCAACACCATTGGCCTGCGCACCAACGGCGATCTCTACACCGGCGCGATTGGCCTGCTGTTGTTGGCGGCAGTGTTTCTGTTTGCCGGCTGGCTGCACCTGCAGCCCCGCTTCCGGCCTAGCCTGAGCTGGTTCAAGAACGCTGAAGCCCGTCTCAACCACCACCTGGCCGGCTTGTTTGGGGTCAGTTCCCTGGCTTGGACTGGTCACCTGGTACACGTCGCCATCCCCGAGTCCCGCGGGCAGCACGTAGGCTGGGACAACTTCCTTACCACTCTGCCCCACCCGGCAGGTCTGAAGCCCTTCTTTACCCTCAACTGGGGGGTGTATGCCCAGAACCCGGACACGGCCAACCATGTCTGGGGCACGGCAGAAGGGGCGGGCACGGCCATCCTCACTTTCTTGGGTGGCTTTAACCCCAACACCCAGTCCCTGTGGCTGACGGACATGGCCCACCACCACCTGGCCATCGCGGTGATCTTCATCGTGGCCGGCCACATGTACCGCACCAACTGGGGCATTGGCCATAGCATCCGGGAGATCCTCGGCGCCCACAACCCCCCCAAGGGCACTCCCTTCGGAGGCCTGCTGGGAGAAGGCCACAAAGGTCTCTATGACACGGTCAACAACTCCCTGCACTTCCAGTTGGCTCTGGCCTTGGCCTGTCTGGGGGTGGTGACCTCGCTGGTGGCGCAGCACATGTACGCCCTTAACCCCTACGTGTTCATGTCCATGGATCACACCACGGAGGCGGCTCTCTACACCCATCACCAGTACATTGCTGGCTTCTTGATGGTGGGGGCGTTTGCCCACGGGGCCATCTTCCTGGTGCGGGACTACGATCCTGAGGCCAACAAGAACAACGTGCTGGCGCGGGTGCTGGATCACAAAGAAGCGATCATCTCCCACCTCAGCTGGGTATCGCTGTTCCTGGGCTTCCACACCCTGGGGCTGTACGTCCACAACGACGTCATGCAGGCCTTCGGCACGCCGGAGAAGCAGATCCTGATCGAGCCGGTGTTTGCTCAGTTCATCCAGGCCTCTCACGGCAAGATGATCTACGGCATGGATGTGTTGTTGTCCAACCCCGACAGCCTTGCTTCTACCGCTTGGCCCAACTACGGCAACGTGTGGCTGCCGGGCTGGCTGCAGGCCATCAACGATCCCAATGGATCCCTGTTCCTGCCCATTGGCCCGGGTGACTTCCTGGTGCACCACGCCATTGCGCTGGGCCTGCACACCACCACCTTGATCCTGGTGAAAGGTGCGTTGGATGCCCGCGGCTCTAAGCTGATGCCGGATAAAAAAGACTTCGGCTACAGCTTCCCCTGCGACGGCCCGGGTCGGGGCGGCACCTGCGACATCTCCGCCTGGGATGCCTTCTACCTGGCCATGTTCTGGATGCTGAACACCATCGGCTGGGTTACCTTCTACTGGCACTGGAAACAGCTTGGGGTTTGGAGCGGCAACACTGCCCAGTTCAACGAGAACTCCACCTACCTGATGGGCTGGCTGCGGGATTACCTCTGGGCCAACTCCGCCCAGTTGATCAACGGCTACAACCCCTACGGGATGAATAACCTGGCGGTTTGGGCCTGGATGTTCCTGTTCGGCCACCTGGTGTGGGCAACTGGGTTCATGTTCCTGATCTCCTGGCGCGGCTACTGGCAAGAGCTGATCGAGACCTTGGTGTGGGCGCATGAGCGCACTCCCTTGGCCAAGCTGATCCGCTGGAAAGACAAGCCGGTGGCCATGTCGATTGTCCAAGGTCGTCTGGTGGGTCTGGCTCACTTCACGGTGGGTTACGTGTTGACCTACGCGGCCTTTGTTATCGCCTCGACAGCCTCTCAGTCGGGGTAGCAAGCCCATAACCTGCTGAATAGGGATCCCTCGGCTGGTCCAGGGATCCCTTTTTTGTGAGTTGGTAGAGTGGTGATATGAAGTTTAGGGTCTGATGAGTTTGGTCGATGACTCTAGCCGCCCGATTGGATCCCTATATCAGGCGATATACCTTTGAGGAGTTTCATCGACTGATTGAGTCTGGACAGATTGAAGAGCCCAATCAGTTGGAGCTGATTGACGGGCTCCTGGTTCAAAAGATGACGAAAGGGGAGAGGCACGCCGCCTACTGTAGCCGCCTGTACCGACTGTTGGTGGGCCTTGTGCAGGAGCAAGCTATTGTGCGCACCCAGGATCCGGTGCAACTGCCCCCCAATCACGAGCCAGAGCCCGACTTTGCCATTGTGCGCTTTCAGCAGGATGAGTACCGCTCTCGGCATCCTCAGCCCGAAGACATCTATCTCATCATCGAAGTGGCTGATTCTTCCCTTACCTATGATCGGGAAGTCAAACTCGGACTCTACGCCAAAGCCGGGATCCCCAACTACTGGATCTTGAACTTGCAAGAGAACTGCCTAGAGACGTACAGCTTGCCAATAGAGTCGGGAGTTTACCAAAAAAGAGAGGCTTACACCCCCGAGGAGAAAGTTGGGATCCCTGGGATCCTGGCTGGAGAGTTGAGTCTGGATCAGGTTTTTTCCATCGGTTAAGGCAGGGATCCCTTGCCGGCAGATCGAATCTTGGCTGGCAGGAGTATTTTGGGTGGGGAAGCATTTGCAAAAGGATTGTTGATGAGCTACGACGCGGTGGTGATTGGGGCCGGCCACAACGGGCTGGTGAGCGCTTGCTATTTGGCCAAAGCGGGGCAAAAAGTGCTGGTGCTGGAGCGCTATCACACCGTTGGTGGTGCTGCCATTACGGAAGAAATTCACCCGGGCTTTCGCGTGTCGGTGGCTTCCTATTCCTGTAGTTTGCTGCGCCCGGAGATCATTCGCGATTTGCGCCTGCCGGACTATGGCTTTGAGGTCTACGCCAAGCAACCTTCCTACTTCATGCCTTTCCCGGATGGGCAGCACCTCTTTCTGTATGCCGATAACCGTGCCAAGAGCAAGGCGGAAATTGCCAAGTTTTCTCGCAAAGATGCGGAAGCCTACGACCGCTGGGAGGAGTTTTGGGATCGGGTGAACGAGGTGGTGGAGCCAACCTTAATGCAGCCGCCGATTTCACTGGGCCAACTGGCGGATCGCTTTGCAGCTGCTGGCTATGAAGACGATTTCCGCCGCATCATGCTCCTCTCGACCACTGATCTTTTGGATGAATTCTTCGAGTCGGAGCAAGTCAAGGCGGCGATGGCTCCCCAATCTTTGATTGGCACCTCAGCCGGGCCGATGACTCCGGGTACGCCCTACATTTGGCTAGTCCATGCGGTAGGTCGGGCCATTGGCTCGCGTGGGGTCTGGGGCTATGTGCGCGGTGGGATGGGATCCATTACCCAAGCGATGGCCAAGGCAGCTCTGGACTTAGGGGTGGAGATCCGCACGTCTGCTCCAGTGGCGGAGATCTTGATGGAGAGTGGGCAGGCCGCTGGGGTTATCCTCGAATCGGGGGAAACCGTGCGGGCGCGGGCGGTTCTCTCCAATGCCCATCCCCAAATCACCTTTTTGCGACTCTGCTCCTCTTTGCCCCCAGACTTGCGTGACCGGCTAGAACGGCACTACCGCACCTCAGGCCCGGTGTACAAGCTCAACTTGGCCCTGGAGGAACTGCCCCGCTACACGGCGGCCCCTGCTGAAGTGCCCCCAGAAGTGGTCAGTTCCGCCACGGTAGACATTGCCCCCTCGGTGGCCTATCTGGAGCGGGCTTGGGATGACTGCAAGTACGGGATCCCTTCCCGGGATCCGTTTATCGAGATCTACAGCCAATCCCCCACCGACCCGACAATGGCTCCCCCAGGCAAGCACATCCTCTCCTGTTTCTGTCAGTTTGTGCCTTACCAACCCAAAGGGCGAGACTGGAACGATGGCCTGCGGGAAGAATTTGCCGATCGGGTAATCGACAAAATCGCCCAATTTGCCCCCAACATTAAAAATGCCGTGATTGCGCGGCAGATGTTGTCGCCCGTGGATCTGGAGGCCCGCTTCGGCCTTGTGGGGGGCAGCATTTTTCACGGGGAAATGACGCCGGATCAAAGCTACAACCTGCGGCCCATCTCCGGCCTGGCCGACTATCGATCCCCCATCCCCGGCCTTTACCTCTGCGGCTCAGGGGCGCACCCAGGAGGCGGAGTGACCGGGATCCCTGGCCACAACTGCGCACAGGTGGTGCTCAGCGATCTACCCAAGCTCTGACCGACGAAAAGGCCAAGCCAGAGCGGATCCCTGCTCTGGGATCAAACGGGTTGCCTGGGTTACAGCCGCACCTGCGTGCCCTCAAAGAATCCACGAATAATGAGAATAACTCCCCCTGCATCAGGATTACCCGTATTTCCGTCGCCAATTGGTGAGTTCGGGCCTATAACTTGGTTGTCAGTGGGGAACTCTTGCTCAATAAAGAATTGCCCAGAGATATTCGAGCCAGAGGTGGTTGGATCGAAAACCAAATTCAAGTTGCCTCGCAGCAGAGAACCGCCAATATCTGCCCTATTAAACGGCCCGGCCAGTTGTGCCCCAGCTAAGGTGCGGAAGACAAAATCTCCCGTGGTGGGGACAATGCCCTGAAGGATAACAGGACTGAGATTAGTTCCCTCCACAGGGGATCCAGGCAACGTACCTGTGGAGCGCTCGGTGCGCAAGGAGAAGAAGTAGTCAAACGCGGTAGGGGCACCGGGACGCTCAGGGACGGGCAACTGCGGGATCGGGGTGGGGAAAGGTCGCGGCGGCGGGCTAACCTGGACGAAGTTGAGGACTGTGCTGACATTGGCCGGGTCAAACTCTGCCTGCACCCGACCGTTCAACAGGCGCCGGATGCGCACCAACTGATTGGGCAAGATATTGGGCCGCGTCGGATCCGGGGCAAACAACACCGACTGGGTGCCCACCTGGGCAGGGCGATAGACAATCTCCGCCTGGTTGGGCCGGAAGTTCAGGCGGGCAAAGAGAGCCAAGGCATCCTCAGGAGTGCCATCGCCCGCAACCCCCCGCTGCCGCACCACAAAGCTCGCGGAGAAACTGCCTGTTTGGAGAATAGCGACTACAGGACCTTGGGGTGGAGGAGGGTTGACAAAGGAGCCAGGCGCCAAAATCTCACCACCGGGGCCAGGGCCACCGTTTTCAAACAATACACCCACAGTGGGGACAATCAGGGAAGAATCTCCCTCCAGGACGACTTGATTACCATTTCTACTCACCAAAATGCGGCGCACGGTGAGAGTCAAGACAGTACCTTCACTGGCGGCTCTAAAGGTTGTGTTCACTCGAATGCGCTGATCATTGGGGTTTGTCGAAATTGCAACCAGCCCGGCGATACTAAATTGCGTAGATAGTCTGCCGTCGTTGGGTCCAAAGGCAGTGATATTCACCAGCGGTGTGGTTCGCCCAATTTGGATGGCCAGCGTGCTGGAGCGAAGGGTGGAGTCGATTGTCAGCTCACTGGCTGGGATCTCGTTCACGGGCAAGATGCGGGCTTCAACATTGGCGATGCGAGCTTCACCGCTTCCCTGCAAGGGGTTGGTACGCACAGGGATCCCATTGTCAAACCTCGGATTGACGTAGTCCAACCGGAGGCTGGTGGTCTCCAGCACCGAGCCGGGGGTAAAGCGGTACTCCTGCGCCGAGACAAACGCCGTGGGATCCACCTGGACGGGCCCAGGCAAGGTCGGGGACTCATTAACTTCTCCGCAGCCGCCTAGCAGCAAGACTCCACACAAAACCGCCAACGAGCGACCTTTGAAGTTCATACGGCACTTCCTCACACACCTTAAATCTGGGCAAATCCACACAAAATGGGGAGAAGGCACCCAACCCCTAACGCTACAGGTAAGCTGGCCGCCCCTGCTCGAGGCTATGATACCCCATATCTAGGGGATGGGCCATTTCCGGAAAAATTTCTTGGATTTGCTCTGCCGGTCGCTTGACAACGCCCTGGAATGCAGTAGAACTAACAGCAGTCATCCCCCTTTCAAACGGGATACCTCGTAATCTTGCTTGTCAATGTACAGGGGTAAATTCAGTGGATCCCGGCTGGACGCTGTCGGAAAGATTTGCTGTGGTGTGAGTGAGTGGAGACTTCCCCAATGAAACGACGTTCTGGCTCAGCCCTTGGCGGCGGTGGCCTTTCCCTTCTGGTAACTTGGGCTTCGCTGGCCCTGGTCACTGGTTGTAGCAGCGAGACTACTGGTGGGCTGCCGCCCCTCTTGACTGCCGACGGAGCTACACCCCCTCCGGTGGCGGTTGCCCCTACCATTTCACCCAACCTCACGCCCATCACCTTTCGCCCCGGGCCGGACTTTGCCCCCATCACCCCGCCGCCAGTTCAACCCGATCTGCCGGATCCGCCTCAATTTGGGCCAGGGGGCGGCTTCAACGTCGACCAGCCGTTTGCATCGCTCTCTTACAGGGTGGATTTAACCAACCTAATTGTTCGAGGAGGGATAGCAAGCGTAGACATCCAGGTTCTGAACATCACTTGTGGAACGGATGTTACCAGCGTAATCCGGCCTGAGGCCATAAGTCAGTTCAGAAACTTGCTAGTTGGGAGAGGCAACACATTTGCCGACGCTAACGGCTTCAACTTTAGCTACACGTTTCCAACGGATCCTAGGTTTTTCGATGACTTGAGGATTTTTTCAAAGGGAATTAGGAATATCGATGGCGAGGAGATACTGACAGGAGATGACATTGTTTTTGTCCTAACTATTAGAGATGCTTTTGGACAAGTTTTGCGGGTTGATGACTCAATTTTCAATCCAGGGGAAACTCGAAACGAGGTGCGCGGCTTTGCCATTCCACGCTGCGGCAATCTTCCTCCGCCGACGCCTAGTCCGACTCCAACGCCCCTGCCGCCTGTACCTACGCCTACCTCAGGCCCCACTCCTGTGCCAACGCCGGTTCCTGTGGGACCCTCGCCCCTGTTTGCTCGCTTCCTACTGCCCAATCCAGCGCCGGTCAATACACCTGTTACCCTCACCTTTGTAGTCGATAACCGAGTGGCTGGCGCTATTCCCTTGAGTGGTCTCAGCTTCCAGGCAGTCTTGCCAGAGGGGCTGGTCGTGGCCAATCCTCCCACACCTGCCGGCATTGCCAATCCAAATACCTGCGGGGGCACTTTGGGCGCAATACCGGGAACAAGGATCATCAACCTTTCGGGCGGAGTTCTGGCAGCAGGTGCTACTTGCGAGGTGAACGTCTCCATTCAAGCAACGGCTCCTGGGATCTACACATTGCCGCTGCTATTTGTGTCGAACAATCAGACTCTGCCCAGTGCAGCTCCTCCCATCAATCTGGTGGTTAATCCGTAACGGTGTTATTCGCTGCGAGTTCGGCCAACTCTGCAATGTCAACTTGGTGAGTGAAGGTGCGAGGAGATGAAGATCAAGAAGGATTGGTTGCACACTTTGGGCAGTATCTGGGCTGTTTTCTTCACCACAGCCAGTTTGATTGGCTGCCAACAGGCAAAGGAGGATAGGAGCGTAACCAGCCTTCTTCCTGGGCCAATAATCCCCCCTCAAACTCCTAGCGTGCCTACCGGAGGCACCGAGGTAGGCTTACCTCCCATAGCGCCAGGGATCCCTTTACCAACTCCTACCATTGCTATCCAACCTCCTCTCCCAGCCCCAACCATTCCTCCGATTCCCTCTCCTGCTCCTGTTCCCACCATTAAGGCGGAGATCCCTGTTCCTTTTACTCCTTTCCCTCCTCCTCCCCCCCCTCCGTTCCCTGTTGAGAAAGTTAGCGTTACGCCGGAAGAAGTTAAGTTTGACTCAGGGACAACTGTTGGCTCCATAGAAACTCTCACGCTTAAGCCTTCTGCTCCTCCGGCCAACGGCAGTTTGGTGTTGAAAGTGGAAAGCAGCAACCCGCAGGTGGTGGGCATTTCTACAACGGCTGCCTCTTTTGTAACCGTCGTCATTCCACCGGGATCCGAGGATAAGCCCACAGTTACATTAACCCGTTTGATCCCGGCCACTCAGGAAGGCAATGCCACCATAATAGTTACCCGCGACCCTGCCACAACAGCTGTCAATTACCCGGTGGGCAGTGTGAATGTTCTTGTGCCGGTTAAGGTATTGCAGAAAGCGCCGCCTACCATTACGGTTACCCCTTCGACGATAGAGTTTCTCGATAATGACATAGTTGGGGCTACCAAGGTTGTCGAGGTCAAACTCGATGCCCCTCCGATTGGTGGGCAGGTTGTTTTGGATGTCAGCGGAACTCCTAACCCCTTTGGGGCGGGCGCTCCGTTCACTGTTTCGACCTCTACTCTCCTCTTTAAGGAAGGTAGCAAAGGGCCTCAACAATTCGGAGTTATTCGACTAACGGACGGGGTATTCACTGGCTCCATCACTATTAAGCTTAACCCATCCTTAACTACTGCCAGCAACTTCCTGACCAGTGATATTAACTTTGTGATTCCTGTGAAATCAGCTGTAGGTTCTATCGAGCTTAAATATGGGGATTCAGTAGATTGCACCAACAACCTTGGTAAGCTAGTCATCGTAAATCCACAAATTACCACCCAAGGTAAAGTCCTTAACCCCCTAACTTTCAAGGCAGAGCCTGAACCTCCACCGCCAGCTGGCTTTTCGTTTGACAGGCCAACGGGGGCAATCAAGGTGCAGTGTCCAGCCACCAAAGACACTCCTCCCATTGGCTCTACTCTCTTGACATTGGTGACTGTTACGGACTCTTCTAGTCCTCCTATCTCGGCGCAGGCACGTGTGAACATTACAGTTAAGTAGACGATACATGCCTGGCTTGTATGAATGTCCAAGACCATCTTGGGTGAGACTGTTGAGCTACACCCAATCGGCTTTTCTTTTGCTGCACTGGTAACGGTTACTAACTCTTCGACTCCCCCAATTGCAGCTCAGAAGTTTGCAGCGGTCAAAGTCGAGTAGCAAATATCGCCTCTAAGAAATCTGTGCAAAGCTAGGAGGGGGTGATGGAACTGATCACATCAAATCCAAAGTCCCCAGCGTGTCTCCTCAGGGGCTGGGCGCGCTTAGTCCGTGCTTTTCGGATCAGTATCGTAGGGCTTGGTACTCGGATCTGAACTAAGCTGCCAATGTTGCTGCCCAATCCAGGAGGGCGTTCACTGCTTTTAGGTCTTTCGCCTCTGAGTACAACCTCAGCAGAGGCTCGGTGCCACTGCCGCGAATCATCACCCAACTGCCGTCGGCAAGGGTAAATTTGTGGCCGTCTTTGTCGAAATGCTTGATCACTTTCTGCCCCAAAATCTCAGCCGGGGGATCCATCTGTAGCCGTTTGAATAACTCAGTTTGTTGGTTTTGATCCGCGAGGTGGAGATCGCGGCGCAGGTAAACAGAGGTGAACCCTTCCCGTTCCTGCAAAGCTCGGTAAAGGGCGCTGAGATCTTGGCCGGTTTCCGCGACCGCTTCGATGAGATAGAGGGCCGAAAGCAGAGCATCCCGCTCGGGAATGTGGCCCAAGTAGCCGATGCCGCCCGATTCTTCCCCGCCCAACAGCACCTGGGTGCTCATCATGCGCTCGGCAATGTACTTGAAGCCCACCGGCATTTCCGTAACCGGCAGGCCATAGCGCTCGGCAACTTTAACAAACAGCTCAGAGCCGCTGATGGTTTTGACAATCTCGCCCCGTAAGCCGCGTCGCCCCGCCAAGTGGTCGATCAAGATGGGGATCAGGATCTGCGGGCTGAGGAAATGGCCCTGCCCATCCAGGGCGGCAATGCGGTCGGCATCCCCATCAAAGACCAGGCCCATTTTCAAGGGGGCCGGATCCGCCGCGATGATCTGAGCAGAAGCCTGCAGGTTTTGGGGCAAGGGCTCGGGGGGAAATCCCCCAAACAAGGGATCCCGATGCGCCTGCAACTCAATGACCTTCTCCCCCAAGAGGCGCTTGAGGCCCCCGGCGCCAGAGCCAAACATGACATCCACCCAAATCTTGGCCGGGGATCCCTTGAGCTTTTCCAGATCCACAAAGCGGCTGAGCTGAGCCAGGTAGCCGGGCCAGGGATCCCAGGTGTGGATGGGGGCCTTGTGGGATCCAAGAGGCTGGAGGCTTTGCAGCTCCTGCTCGATGGCGGCAGTGACTTCCGGTGGCACGGAGCCACCAAATCCTCCCTTGACCTTGAGGCCGGAATAGTGGGGGGGGTTGTGGCTGGCGGTGATCACCAAAGCGCCGTGGCAGACCCGTTCCTTGGCACCCCAGCTAAAGGCCGGCGTTGGGGCCACACAGGTGGAGAGGTAAACTGGGATCCCCAGGCGGGCCACCACCTCAGCAACGTGGGCGGCAAAGCGTTCCGAAAGAAAGCGGTTGTCGTAGCCGACCAGGATCCCTTCGCCGGGGTAGGTGCGGGCCAACACTTGGGCGCTGGCCTGGGCGGCAAGGGCCAAGTTTTGGAAAGTAAAGGCATCGGCAATCACGGCTCGCCAGCCGTCGGTGCCAAAGTGAATAGGGGGGGTGGGCATAGCTTGATGTATCGGATCCCGTCGCATCAACTCATAGCATGATGCCAAGGTCAATGGTTTCAAGGAGGACGAAAAAGCGGTTGATCTGCGGTTTCTCAGCCCACTCTCAGGCAAAATGGGCTGCATTCTCAGCTGGAGCGGGGGTAATAAGAGAGGAGTTCTCTTGCAGGGTTCATCAATCCAGCTCCCAGCCTGACGGCCCAAGGTATCTGCGAGGGAGTTCCTCCGCGTATTTACGTGGGTACAGTTCTGCAAGTTGTGGTGCCAAGATGTTCAGCCTACTCCTTCTGCTGACCTTGATTGGGGTGATCTTCTTCACCCGGCGGCTACAGCAACTCCTGCACAACATTCCGCAGCGCTACTGGCTCTCTCTGGGTGGAGGGATTTCTCTGGCCTATGTGTTCACGGCTTTTTTGGCGGAAGTGACGGAGCTGCAACAACACTTGATGCCCCTAGAAGTGCCTGTGTTGGGCTATTTGATTGAACACATTCATCTGCTCATGTTGCTGGGCATTGTTACGGTATATGGGTTGGAGGGGCTGGCCCAATCTTCCAAGCAAGAGGCATTGCTGCATCCAAGGATATTTTCCGTTCACATTGGTTTCTTTACGCTCTACAGCGTAATTCTGGGTTATTTGCTAAGACACACGGTGCAAGAATGGCTCAGTTGCCTGTTGCTGACCATCGCTTTGGCTATCCACCTCAGCATCGTCTGTAAAGATCTATTTGAGCATCATCCCCACCTATTTCAGCACCAAGGGCGTTGGCTGTTGATCGGATCCCTTTTTGTCGGTTGGCTGATGGGGCAAAGGGCCATTTTGCCGGAGATAGCCTTAGCCGCCAGCATTGCCTTTGTAGCGGGGGTTTTAATCTTTCAAGTGCTGAACACGAGCTACCCGAAACCGAAGGGCACTTTGGGGCATTTTTGGGGGGTGTTGTCGGTTTTGGTAGCTTGCTGGTGGCCGTTTCGGCCATTCGGGCCTGGGAGTGAGTTCTACGGGTAAACCCAGCGTATCAGTAGCAATCACTGGGATCCCTCTCTGAAATTCTGCGGATTTTGAGTGGAGATTACCTTTTCTTAATCTTCGCTTAACAAAAAGTTAACTCTAGCCTGCTATTTTCTATCTGTTCCTTGAAGAAACACTAAGCCCTCATTGAGGAGTCAATAGACACTATGATGAAAACTTTCTTGGCAGGCCGTCGCTCTTTGCTCGTGGGGCTAGTTGCCACCGTGGCCGGTGCTTCTGTAGCCCTGTCTGGACTGGTGCATGCCCAGGCCAAAGATTGCCCCCGTCCGCCGGAGATGGATGTGCGCTTCTGCGACCGCGATGGCGATTTGATTGCCGATGTGCCGGAAGATCCGAACGAGTGGATCAATCCGGATACCCTGATCTTTGCCTACACCCCCGTTGAGGATCCCTCAGTTTACAAGAACGTTTGGGCTGAGTTTCTCGATCACTTGGCAGAGGTAACCGGCAAGAAGGTGGAATACTTCCCAGTGCAGTCCAATGCTGCTCAGTTGGAAGCGATGCGGGCGGGCCGTTTGCATGTGACCGGCTTTAACACCGGCTCTGTCCCTTTGGCGGTGAATGCGGTGGGCTTCCGTCCTTTTGCTATGATGGCCAGCTTGGATGGCAGCTTCGGCTACGAAATGGAGATCATCGTTCCTGCCGATAGCGATATCCAATCCATCGAAGATCTGCGCGGTCGGCAATTGGCTTTCACTAGCGAAACCTCCAACTCTGGCTTTAAGGCTCCTTCGGCGCTGCTGAAAGGGGAATTTGGCATGGAGCCCGGGGTTGACTACCAAACTGTCTTCTCAGGCAACCACGAGAACTCTATCTTGGGTGTGTTTAACGGTGACTACGAGGCGGCGGCTATTGCCAACTCCGTGATGACCCGCATGGCCAAGCGGGGCACGATTGATCCCAGCAAAATTCGCACCATCTACAAATCTCAAACTTTCCCCACCACAGCCTATGGAGTTGTCTACAACCTCCACCCAGAAGTGGCGGAAAAAGTGAAAGAGGCTTTCTTCACCTTTAAGTGGGAAGGCACCAAGCTAGCGGAAGAGTTTGGCAAGAGTGGTGGGGAGCAGTTCATTACCATCACTTACAAAGAGTATTGGGAAGTGATCCGCACTATTGATAAAGCCAGCGGCGTGGAGTACAAGCTCTAAATCCTCTCCAGCAGATCTTTCACTTATGGGATCCCTTCTCGATCGGGGATCCCTTTTTGTTGTCCTGCAACAGTCAGGATCAAGCCGGACAGTATCATCGTTGCAGACCTATCCTGCAGATCCCAGCATCCTGATCCCCCATGGCCCTGTTCACCCTCAACTCCGTTCGCAAAGATTTTGGCATCAAGGAACTCCTGAGGAATGCCAGTTTCAGCCTAGAAGAAGGCGATAAAGTCGGCATCATCGGCACCAACGGTTCCGGAAAATCCACACTGCTCAAGATGATCGCTGGCCTAGAACCCATCGATGGGGGCGACCTCTGGGTCAGTTCTGGGGCGAGGATAATCTACCTACCCCAACAGCCAGAGATGGATCCCGAGCATACGGTGCTGGAGCAGGTGTTTGCGGCTGCCGGAGAAAAAATGCGCCTGATCCGAGCCTACGAGGAGCTTTCCCATCGCTTGGCCCATCAAGGTGGGGATCCCAGTCTGTTATCCCAGTTGGCCAGTATTAGCGAGCGTATCGAGGTGGAATCCGCTTGGGATCTGGAAACCCAGGCCAAAACCATTCTCAGCCGTTTGGGCATTGCAGACTTTCAGGCCCGCGTTGGCGATTTGTCGGGGGGATACCGTAAGCGGATTGCCATTGCGTCAGCCCTCTTGGCAGAGCCAGATGCTCTACTGATGGATGAGCCCACCAATGGATGCCGAATCGGTGGAATGGTTGCAAGATTATTTGAATCGTTTTGCTGGGGCAGTGCTGCTGATCACCCACGACCGCTATTTTTTGGATCGGGTTACCCAGCGCATTCTGGAAATTGATCGCGGCGATCTGTATGCCTACAGCGGCAACTACTCTTACTACCTGGAGAAAAAAGCGGCTGCTGAAGCGGTCGAAAAGGGATCCCAACGCAAGTATGCCAATCTCTTACGGCGGGAATTGGAATGGCTCAAACGAGGCGCCAAAGCCCGCAGCACCAAGCAAAAAGCCCGCAAACAGCGCATCGAAGACCTACAAAATCAAGAATTCAAGCAAGCTCTGGGACAAGTGGATATTGCGACCGCCGGGCGTCGCATCGGCAAAAAGGTGATCGAGCTAGAAGGGATCCACAAATCCTACGGCGACCAACTCCTCATTCAAGACTTTACCTATACCTTTGCCCCCGATGATCGGGTGGGCATTATTGGCCCCAATGGGGCGGGAAAATCGACTTTGATGAATATCATCATCGGCAAATTGGCTCCAGATGCGGGCCGAGTGGAGATTGGCCCCACCATCCACATTGGCTACTTCGACCAACACTCTGACGATCTCAGCCTCAACCCCGACCAACGGGTGATCGAGTACCTCAAAGAAGTGGCAGAGCCGGTGAAAACTGCCGATGGGGAGACGATCACCGCATCGCAAATGTTGGAGCGCTTTCTCTTTCCCCCCAATCAACAATATGCCCCACTCCACTTCCGGTGGTGAGCGCCGCCGCTTGTTTTTGTTGAGGGTGTTGATGCAAGCGCCGAATGTGTTGATTTTGGATGAGCCCACCAATGATCTGGATGTGCAAACCTTGGCAGTATTGGAAGACTATCTGGAAGAATTCAATGGTTGTGTGATCGTGGTGTCTCATGACCGCTATTTTTTGGATCGCACCGTGAATCGCATCTTCGCCTTTGAGGGATCCGGCCAAATCCGGCAATATCCTGGCAACTATTCTGTTTATCTGGAGCATAAGCAGCGCCAAGAGAGTGAGATCAAATCCGCCCGCCCTGAGTCTGTCCCTCTCATTCCCCAGCCTGAAAAAGAGCTTGATAGGATCCCACAAAGCAGAAAACTCTCCTTCAAAGAAAAACGGGAATATGAGCAGCTTGAAAGCCAAATTCCGCAGATGGAGGCAGAAAAAGCTGAAATTGAGCAGATCCTTTATCGCAACCCTCCCAGCGGCTACAGCGAAGTGCAAAAGTTAGCCCAGAAACTGGCAGACTTAACCGCCGCCATCGACTCCGGGACCGCCCGTTGGCTAGAATTGGCCGAGCGCCACCTCAACTAGCGTCGAGCCTGCTTCCAGCATCTCTTCTGTCGAATTTGCAACAGCATCTGGGCAACAATCGTCAAAACCGGCAGCTCGATCAGGGGGCCGATCACCAAAGCCAGAAGGATCAACGGACGCTGCGGAAAAGCAGAAGCAGCAATGGCCAAAGCAAGCGGAGAATTGCGAGCCAAGGTTGTACAGGTCAAACAGACCCACTCCTCATAAGCCAAACCCAGCCAGCGGCTGACCTGGTAAGCCAAGAGGAAGTTGACGGCGAAAAAAACCAGAATGGGAGGCAGAAGCTTGAAAAGTAGGGCTGGATTCTCAGCGAGAATGCTTCCTTCAGTGGCAAAAATAAAAACTATCGCTAGATTCAAAGCCACAATCTGCATGATGCTAATCCGGTCTTGATAGCTTTCAAGGGATCCCCTCTCTCCACGTTCCGTTTTGATTTGCCGAATGGAGTATTGTGTGAGTGCTGCTGCCAGCAAAGGCAAGAAAAGGATCCAAAACAAGCCTGACAATAAAATTTCAACATTTAATTCGACTAAATCTCCTGCCAAAAGCAAAAGATAAACTGGCAAAAGCAAAACTTGCAGAACCAAATTAACAGGCAACAGGGCCGTTGCTAAAACCACATTTCCACCCGCTATCCCTGTAAAAACCAAATACCAATCCGTACAAGGAGTTACCATCAACATGAGCAGGCCAACCCACAAATCTGGCAGATCCGATAAAAAAACAGCCCCCAATCCCCAGGCAAAAATCGGAGTCCACAGAAAGTTGATCGACAAACTGGCCAACGCCACTGCCAATACAGCTTTAGAAGCGCGATTAACCTGCTCAAGTTTCTGAAAAAAACCTTTCCCCCAGATGCGAGTGGAATGCCCAGGAAAGTGAGATAAAGCAGCAAAGCCAACAGAGGTTGTACCCAGCCTCTTAAGATTTGGACAGAGTTTGGCCATCCTGTGAGGGCCAGACCCACGCCGATCGATACCACAACGAGCAAAGGTTGAGCTCTTTCAGAGAAACGCATGGATACAACTCGATGGATAGTGAGCAGCATTTCCAGTCTCTCAGCCCCTGTCAGTGTGGGATCCCACCTCGCAAGAACCAGAGAAACGGCTACAGTAACCTGGAAAGCGTTCCGCTCCTTTGTGCCATGACTCAGCAACTGACTCTCGACGGACTGGGATTGGGATCGAATGGGGGATCCCGTCTGGGTCGGGTGATTGTAACCGATTTGCAGGGGGAGATGCAGCGCTCCTACCTGGAATACGCCATGAGCGTGATCGTGGGGCGGGCCTTGCCGGATGTGCGGGATGGCCTCAAGCCGGTACACCGCCGCATCCTCTACGCCATGCACGAGCTGGGCCTGACGCCGGATCGCCCCTACCGCAAATGCGCACGGGTGGTGGGGGATGTGCTGGGGAAATATCACCCCCACGGGGATCAGGCAGTTTATGACGCGCTGGTGCGCATGGCACAAGACTTTTCCAGCCGCTATCCCCTGGTGGCGGGACACGGCAACTTCGGCTCTGTGGATGATGACCCACCGGCGGCCATGCGCTACACGGAGTGCCGGCTGGCGGAGCTGAGCCACACAGCGCTTCTGGAGCAGGTGTCGGAAGAGATCGTCGATTTCATGCCCAATTTCGACGGATCCCAGGCGGAGCCCACCGTTCTTCCGGCCCGCTTGCCCATTTTGCTGCTCAACGGCTCTGCCGGCATTGCTGTGGGCATGGCCACCAATATCCCACCCCACAACCTGGGGGAAGTGGTGGATGGCCTGTTGGCTTTGATCGACCATCCCGACCTCAGCCCTGAGGAGCTGTTGCGGTGGATCCCAGGGCCGGATTTTCCCACCGGCGGCCAAATCCTAGACAGCCAAGGGATCCGCGCAGCCTACCTCACCGGGCGCGGTTCCATCACCCTGCGGGGGGTAGCCCGATTTGAGGAGATCCAGCCGGGCAAAGGACGCCACCGGCGGCCTGCTCTAGTCATCAGCGAGTTTCCCTATCAGGTGAACAAAGCCGCTTGGATCGAGAAAGTGGCAGAGCTGGCCAGCCAGGGCCGCCTCAGCGACATTGCCGATCTGCGCGATGAGTCGGATCGCAGCGGCATTCGCGTGGTGGTGGAGCTCAAGCGAGAAGCCAACCCGCAGGCGGTTTTGCAGCAGTTGTATAAGCTCACCCCTTTGCAAAGCAACTTTGGAGCCATCCTGCTGGCTTTGGTGAACGGGGAACCGCGGCAGCTCAGCCTCAAGGACATCCTGCAACACTTCTTGCAATTTCGCGAGGCCACCCTCAACCGGATGTTCCGTGCCGAGTTGCAGCAGGTGCAGCGCAAGGCGGAAGAGGTGGCAGGAATGTTGCTGGCGTTGGCGGATCTGGAGGGGGTGATCGAGCTGCTGCGGCAAGCGCCCGATGGCACCACGGCCAAAGCCCAATTGCAAACTCGCCTGGGCTGTACCCCCCAGCAGGCAGAGACGATTTTGGCCATGCCTCTGCGTCGCCTGACGGGATTGGAGCGGGAACGGCTGCACCAGGAACACGCCCAGTTGCAGACCCGCATCGAAGAACTGCAGGGGCTCCTCAGCGACCGCCGCAAGCTCTTGAACTACCTGAAAAAAGAGCTGCGACACCTGAAAAAGACCTTCGGGGATCCCCGGCGCACCCAGATCCTCTCGGCCTCGGAGCTGGAAGCGGAAGTGGCCCAAATCCCCAGCGGCGAAGAGACGGAAGAGACCCACTTCTTGCTGCAATTCACCCGCAAGGGCTATGTGCGCCGCCTGCCTCTGCCTGGCCGTCGCTCCCGCAGCAACCCCGCGCAGCGGGAAGTGGGGGAGGATCTACTGGTCGGCCTGGAATGCGCCACGCTGGAGCAGGAAATCTTGGTGCTCACCGCTGGCGGCAAGGCTTTTACCGTGCCCATCGCAGGGATCCCCCTCAGCACTGGGTCCTCACGGGGGGTACCCCTGCTCACCCTTCTTCCCAACCCTGAGCCGATCGTCGCCACCTTCACGTTGGCTCCGGATCCGGGCAAGGCAAGTTTGGTGGTGCTCAGCCGGCAGGGGCGGATCAAGCGGCTGGCCCTGGCAGAGTTGATGGGCCTTACCCAACGGGGATCCACCGTCCTAAAGCTAAAAGAGGGAGATGAGCTGGGCTGGGCAGCCCTTTGGGATCCCGGCCACCAAGGCTACAGCGTCGTCCTGGCTACTTCAGGGGGACGGGTGCTGCGGCTGGATGTCCAACAGATTCCCCTGATGGGTCGGGCGGCTATGGGATCGCCGGCCCTGCGCCTGGGGCGCACCGAACAGATTGCAGGTATGGCGCTGGTGCCCTCCCAAGGGATCCTGGTTCTGGCCAGCCGGTCGGGCTATCTGAAGCGCTTGTCTCTGGAGGAGATCCCCATCTTGGAGCGGGGTCAAGTGGGCGCGCCGGCCTTTCACTTCTCCGACCGAGGGGATGTGCTGGTGGGCTTGGTGGGTCTCCCCCCCGAGCTGGAGAGGCCTTCCCATCTGCAACTGGATGTGATCACAGAGTCTGAACAGGTGTACTCCTTCTCTCCTGCCGAGATCCCGCTGCAAAGCCGCTCCGGGGGCGGATCCCTCCTGGTCAAAGGGGAGCGGGTCAGGGAGTTGCGCCTGTTCTGGCCGCAGTGGCTGCCGGAAGGCGATGTGGGATAGCTCTTGGGGGAGCAGAAGATCCCTAGGACGAAGAGCCTTCCCCAGGCGAGGCCGAATCGGTCGGCGGGGAGCCGGGATCCGTCTCCGGCACTTCGGGATGGCGAACGGGCTTGGGTAGGGTGCCACCTGACCTGATAACCAAACAGCGCACGGTTTGGTGCAGCTCCTCCAGCAAAATGCTGATGGCAGAGCGGAAGTCTCGGTGGTCATCTCGCATTTGCTCCAGCATGGCGCGGATGACTTCCTGACAATCCTTCAGGATGTGCTGCTGCTGGGCAACAATCTGCACCAGTTCACTTTGTTCCTTGAGCAGCTCCCGCAGACAAGAGCGCAGCTCTTCCACATGGCTCTGCCAAAGGGCCTGTCCTTCCCGCAGCTCCATCACGCTGGTGCGCAAATCGGCGGTCGAGTCTCTTAGGGCTTCGCTGTGGCGGCGCTCGGCTTCCAGTTGCTTTTGCTGCTCCTGCTGCTGTTGGCGCAACTCAGAATTGGCCCGCAAGTTGGCTTCCGCTGCCCTGAGCAATTGAGCCAATCGAACCTCAGTAACAACCCAACGCTCTTCCGGGGAGAGAGATCGACCTCGGCCAACTCGCCTGCAGAAGTACTTCACAGTCGCTGCACCCTATACACAACTCTCTACTTTAAATCAAAGCACCATAGGACTTCAGCCCAAGCAGAGACCTGTCTATCGGGCTTTGTCCCGGCTGTTTTCTGGGTTTACCCAATGTAGCCATGATAGCGGATGCCGAATCCAGAAGTTCGGAAGGCGAGGCTGCCCCTCTCCAGGGATCCCGGTCGTTCTTCTAGGATGGTGGAGAGTTTGGATCAAAGAAACCATGCCTTCACTTGCAAATCAGGTGGTGCTGATTACCGGCGCCTCTGCTGGAATTGGGGAAGCAGTCGCTCTGGAGGCGGCCAAACGCGGGGCTCGCTTGGTGCTGGCGGCCCGCCGGGAAGGGCTGCTGCGAAACGTCAAAGACTTGGTGGAGAGTCGGGGAGCGGAGGCGCTGGTGGTGCCCACCGACATGGCCGATACGGCCCAGGTGGAGGCGCTGGCCCAAAAGGCTCTGGATCATTTTGGCCGGGTGGATATCCTGGTGAACAACGCCGGCTATGGCCAGATGGGGCCGGTGGAAGAGGTGGATGTGGCGGCCATGCGGCGCCAGTTTGAGGTGAATGTGTTTGGCCTGCATGCTCTCACCCGTGCCCTCTTGCCCCAAATGCGGGAACGGGGCAGTGGCCGCATCCTCAACCTCAGCTCGGTGGCCGGCCAGCTGTCCATGCCTTTCAGCGGCGTTTACAGCGCCACCAAGTTTGCTGTGGAGGCCCTCAGCGACGCCCTGCGGGTGGAAGTGGCCCCCTTCGGCATCAAGGTTATCTTGATCGAGCCGGGGCCGGTGGCCACCGAGTTTGGCCGCGTGGCGGAAGAAACCTTTGCCGCTGTTGTCAACCCCAACGGCCCCTACAAGGCGATCTTGGACAAGACCGCCGATCTGGCCAGCTCGTTCAGCAAAATGGCCTGGCCGGTGGAGAAGGTGGTGGAGCCGATCCTGAGGGCGATGACCGATCCTCACCCTTCCGACCGCTACACCGCTTTCACGGGGGGTAAGGTGGCGTTGGGGCTGATGCGGCTCATGCCCGCTGCTCTGGCTGACTCCATGTGGCGGCGCGTCTATGGGCTGGATGGTCTGGGATCCCCCGGCTCGGCCTAACTGCAGGCTTGTGGCGGGCATCGGATGGGGCAGGGATCCCTCAGGAGCTCATCCTTGCGGGGGTAGGGTTGTGCCTTCCAGGAGGGACAGGTTAAGTTTGTTAAAGGACTTTTAATAACCGAGCGTTCTCTTCCCTATGAACAAGCCTCTATCTCCCCAGCGCTGGCTGATCGCCCTCATGCTGGGCTTCTGTCTCTGGCAGGGATCCGGCCTGGTGCTGCAGCCTGCACCCGCCCATGCAGCTTTGGCCTCGGCCCTCACCTACGATCGCTTTTTGCGCTACGTCGAGGAGGGGCGGGTTACGGATGTGCGCCTCACGGACAACAATCTGGTAGCTGAAGTTACGGCTGTGGATCCCCAGACCCAGCATTCCACCCGCTACCGAGTGAACCTGCTGCCCAACACCGTACCGCAACTGGTGAACCGCCTCACCGAGCAGGGGATCGAAGTGGCAGTGGTACCCACCCGCAATGGCAGCGCCTTTTGGGCGCTTCTGGGCAACCTGGTGATCCCGCTGTTGCTGTTGGGAGGGTTGTTCTTTTTCCTGCGGCGTGCCGGTGCTGGAGCGGGCGGCCCTGGGCAGGCAATGAACTTCGGCAAATCGCGGGCCCGCTTTCAGATGGAAGCCAAAACCGGCGTTAAGTTCGACGATGTGGCCGGGATTGAAGAAGCCAAAGAAGAATTGCAAGAGGTGGTTACCTTCTTGAAGAAGCCGGAGCGCTTCACCGCTGTTGGGGCCAAGATCCCCAAAGGCGTGTTGTTGGTGGGGCCGCCGGGGACGGGCAAAACCCTTCTGGCCAAGGCCATTGCCGGCGAGGCAGGAGTGCCTTTCTTTAGCCTGTCCGGCTCTGAGTTTGTGGAAATGTTTGTCGGGGTGGGTGCCTCTCGCGTACGGGATCTCTTCAAGAAGGCCAAGGAGAATGCGCCCTGCATCGTCTTCATCGACGAGATTGACGCGGTGGGCCGGCAGCGGGGGGCCGGCATTGGCGGGGGCAACGACGAACGCGAGCAAACCCTGAACCAGTTGCTCACCGAGATGGACGGCTTTGAGGGCAACACCGGCATTATCGTGATTGCCGCCACCAACCGCCCTGATGTGTTGGATGCGGCTCTCTTGCGTCCGGGCCGCTTCGACCGCCAGATTACGGTGGATCGGCCTAGCTTTAAGGGGCGCTACGAGATCTTGCGGGTGCATGCCCGCAACAAGAAGCTGGCGGAAGAGGTCAGCCTAGAGGCGATTGCCCGCCGTACCCCTGGCTTTGCCGGTGCGGATCTGGCCAACCTGCTCAATGAAGCGGCCATTTTGGCGGCCCGCCGTCAGCGCATGGCCATCACCAACCAAGACATTGACGATGCCATTGACCGCATCACCATTGGCCTGACCAAGCCGCCGCTTCTGGACGGCAAGAGCAAGCGCCTGATCGCCTACCA
Source organism: Thermostichus sp. OS-CIW-33 (assembly GCF_054059615.1). Taxonomy (NCBI): domain Bacteria; kingdom Bacillati; phylum Cyanobacteriota; class Cyanophyceae; order Thermostichales; family Thermostichaceae; genus Thermostichus; species Thermostichus sp. OS-CIW-33. The sequence continues at coordinate 165,428 of NZ_JBSSCH010000003.1, read as the reverse complement.
CGAGTGTGGCCATGCCCTGTTGATGACACTTTTGCCCCACGCGGATCCCTTGAACAAGGTGACCATCATCCCCCGTTCCGGCGGCGCAGGTGGCTTTGCCCAGCAACTGCCCAACGAGGAGCAGATCGACTCCGGCATGTACAGCCGCGCTTGGCTGCTGGATCGGGTGGTGGTGGGCTTTGGCGGTCGGGCGGCCGAAGAGATCGTCTTCGGCTACTCGGAAGTGACCACCGGAGCCAGCAACGACCTGCAGCAGAACACGAATCTGGTGCGGCAGATGGTGACCCGCTTTGGCATGTCTGAGCTGGGGCCCTTGATGCTGGATCCCCCCAACAACGAGGTATTCTTGGGCGGCGGCTGGATGAACCGCGTCGAGTACTCGGAGGATGTGGCCGCCAAGATCGACCGCCAGGTGCGGCAGATCCTGGAGAGCTGTTACCAGAAAGCCAAGCAGATTTTGCTGGAGCACCGCCCTCTGCTGGATCGATTGGCCGATACCTTGGTGGAACGGGAAACCCTGGATGGCGACGAATTCCGGGCGATTGTCTCGGAGTATGTGCCCATCCCGGAGAAGGTCGGCCTGCCCAGTCCACTTGCGGAAGCGGGACGGAGTCCAAAGCTGGTCTAGGGGATCCCATCTCCATTGCCAGATAGACAACTGGGGGGGTTGTTGGGGCTGGATCCCGGCAGCTGCCCCCTTTTCCTCGCGAGTTTTGGGTTGCGTTGGGCTGTCGCATGCTCTCTTCGCTCTCTGCTTTGCCGGTTCACCTTTATCGCTGCCTGAGCTGCGGTCGGGAAGGGTTGACCCAATCACCAGGGCGGGAACAGGGATCCGTGGCGGATCGGGTTTATTGTCCCAGTTGTGGCCAAATTTACCCCATCACCGCTTCTGGGGCTGTGGATTTTATCGGCAGCTCATCGGACCTGCATCTCACGCCGGCCCAAGCCATTGCCCATCTGCCTGGGTTTGCCTGGGGCTACGATCGCCTCTGGCGGCCCTGGGCTCTGTCGCTACTGACGGGGGAGAGCTTTGGCAGCGAGCGGGAGGGTCAACTGCTGGCCGAGCTGGTGGGGGAGGAAGATCCCATCTTGGATTTGGGCACTGCCGGGGGGTACTGGAGCCGCTTGCTCCTGGCCAAGGATCCGCAGCGGACGGTGATCGGCCTGGACAATGCAGCAGGGGTATTGGCGGAAGCCGCTCAACAGGCACAGCCCCACTGGCAGCACTACAGCCTGATGCGGGCCCGAGCCGAACAGCTTCCCCTCGCCTCTGGAACTTTTGGGGCGGTGATCAGCGGGGCCACCTTGAACGAATTGCCTTTGGATCCCTGTTTGCGGGAAATTGCCCGCGTCTTGAAACCGGGAGGGGCCTTTGTCTCGATGCACAGCCAGCAGGTACAGGGATGGGGGCAGATGGTGCAGCAATGGCTGGAAGCCACCGGCCTTCATTTTTTCTCGGAAACCCAGTTGCGCGAGCACCTTCAACAGGTGGGGCTGCAGTTGGAGCGTTATCTCAGCTTGGGTTGGGTGGCCTTTGTGCGGGCAGTGCGCCTCTGATCTGGGCCGGGTTAAGTTGTGCAGTGGCCATCGAGTCGATGTCGGAGCCATTACCCCAATCCAAGTCATGCCGATCCCCAGCCCTCCTCTTCCACCGGGAGAGGGCCTGGGAGTGAGGGCGAGAGCGGAGGCTAGGGGATCCACTCCAGCCCAACGCCAAAGCTAAACTCCCGATCCAGGGTCGAGTTGCGCAGGCTATAGCGAGCAGAAAGACGAAAGGAAGGGCTAATGGCGTAGGCAGCAGTGATCTCCGCCAGGGTGGCCTGTCCTTCTTCCGGCTCCTGGGGGGCAACCCAACTGTAGCTGCCGGTCAAATCTACACCTCCCGGAGCCAAGGCCAAAACGGCAAAAGCCCCATAGCTAACTCCGCTGAGGCTGCGGTTCTTTTGTTCCAAAGCCCGATACCCCAGTTGTGGCGCCAGATTAAAACGGGATCCCATGGGGGCCAGAAAGTAACGCATTTCCGACCCGTACTGGCGCACTTCGGGATGTTCGGAAGATTGGCGATAGTCACCGCTGAGGGTGAGGCGATCTCCCAGACGCAAGTCTTGTAGGCTGATTCGCCAGTGCGAAGAGGACTCAAAGCCGGCCTGCAAGCGGGTGGGCAAGACGGGCGTGTTGCGGATTTCTTCCAGGAGATTGGGCGGGTTTTGCAGCCAGCGGCGCAACACGGGGCTGTCTTCTAAAATTCGGTCATCCAAGCCCAAATCCAAAGCGGCTGAGAGGGTGGCCGGCACCGGATCTGGAATAGGGGCTTGCTGGGAATTGGCCCAAACTGGCCGCTCAGGCACCAGTCCAGCCCAGAGGAGCAGCATACCCAGGCGAAGCCCTTTGCCAGACTGTCTCACCACCTGCAACCACATTCATTGCGTCCCTACTGTAGCCGCTTTCCGAGGGATTCTCCACGCAGACGGGCAAGGCTGGAGGTGCTCCACAGCGCGGCAACAACACCTCAAAGACGGCCCAGCGACAACAGAAAGCCTAGCTGCTCCGGCTGTTGGCAACCACCCGCAAGCGCTCGACCAATTTTTGCAGTTGCCGTTCAAACTGCAGACTTTGCCGCTGTAGCTGACTGACCTTTTCACAGCTATAGAGAACGGTGGTGTGATCTTTTCCCCCAAAGTAATCGCCAATTTTGGGCAAGCTGAGGTTGGTGTAGTGGCGCATCAAAAACATGGCAATTTGCCGTGCTTGGCTGATGTCACGCTTGCGGGAGGATCCCAGTAAACTGTCTCGGTCGATGCCGAATTCTTCACAGACCACATCGGTAATCATGTCGGCGGTGATCTCTTTCGGCTCGCTGGGGGGATTGAGGATGGGCTGAATCGTCTCCACGCTCATCGGCAAGCCAGAAATGGAAACATAGGCGACGGCGCGGATCAGGGCACCTTCCAGCTCGCGGATGTTGCTGGTGTAGGTGGTGGCAATGTACTCGATCACGTCGGCGGGCAGGTTCATCCCCTCGTACTCGGCTTTCTTCTTGAGAATGGCCATGCGGGTTTCGATATCCGGCGATTGAATTTCGGCAATCAGGCCCATCGAAAACCGAGAACAGAGACGTTCCTGCAGACGAGGGATCAAATGGGGGGAACGGTCGGCGGCCAGTACGATCTGTTTGCCGGACTCGTGCAGCGTATTAAAGGTGTGAAAAAACTCCTCTTGGGTGTACTCTTTGCCTTCGATAAATTGAACGTCATCCACCAATAAAATATCCACATCCCGATAGTGCTCCCGGAAAGACTGCATGCTGTCTCGCCGGATGGCATCGATTAAATCGTTGGTAAACCGTTCGGTGGACACGTAGAAGACCTTGGCGCGTGAATTGGCCTCCAGTTGGTAGTGGCCAATGGCCTGCATCAGGTGGGTTTTGCCCAGACCCACCCCACCGCAGAGAAACAGGGGGTTGTAGGCGCGCCCAGGCTTGTCGGCCACAGCCAGAGCTGCAGCGTGAGCCATGCGGTTGTTGGGGCCAACCACAAACCGCGAGAAGGAATACTTGGGGTTGAGATCCGGCGCCCGCATGGGCAGGCTGCCGCCGACTTCCAGTCCTAAGGTGGTGGAGGCAGGTAAGCTGCCGGCTCTGCCCGATGTTGGGGAAATCGCCCTTGAAGGGGGTTCTGCCTCGACAGAAGCGTGGGGGGAAACGGAAAACTCCACCTGCAAAGGGATCCCGGCTACCCGCTGCACCACCTCGGTGATGGTGGAAGCGTAGTGCTTTTGCAGCCAGCCCCGTGCCCATTCGCTGGGGGTACAGATGGTGAGGCGGTTGTCCACCAACGATTCAGCCCGCGCCGTTTTGATCCAAGCCTCAAAGGTTGGGCGGCTGAGCTGCACCTGCAGATGACACAGGGCTTCATCCCAGAGCTGATCCAGGGAAATATCCACACCACACACTCAGAGCGACACAGCAGAAGCCCAGAGGAAACAGCGGCGGCTTCCTCGACAGGGGCTTTAGGATCCCCAATTTAACTGCTCGGCGCGGGGTGGCCAATCTAGCAATTTTCCATTGAGTCTGCTAAGATTAACCACCTGTGATCAGTTGCCAGCAGGCTGAATGGCAGTCTGGTCAGCTCTGGCAAATGATCTTGGCTTCATTGGTTGGCTTCTCACCATGACTCAGCGTACCCTTCGTGGCACCAATCGCAGACGCATTCGGGTTTCTGGGTTTCGGGCCAGAATGCGAACTGCAACCGGGCGGCAGGTCTTGCGGCGACGGCGGGCCAAGGGGCGTTATCGCCTGGCGGTTTCCTAAGCCCTTTGGTTGGATATTGGATCCTAATCTGGGATTTTTGGAGCGTTGCAGCCCAAAACAGGCTGACTTCGGGGCCCAAATAAATGTTGCCTGCTCCTCATCGATTGCGGGATCGACGAGCTTTTCAGGCGCTCTACCAGGGAGGCCAACGTCGTTCCGGTGCAGGCTTAACCCTGCTGTTTCAGCCGATGCCCGCAGGGTGCGAAGGGATCCCCAGCCAGGTGGGACTGGTGATCGGCAGAAAGGTGAGCAAATCTGCCGTAAAGCGGAATCGGCTGCGCCGCCAGTTGCGAGAAATCTTGCGCCCCCTGTGCCCAAACCTGAAACCCGGCTACCGGCTGCTGTTCATCTCCAAGGCAAACCTGCTGACCTACCGATGGCCGGAGCTGAGGGCAGAGGTGCATCGTCTTTTACAAAAGGCCGATCTGCTCGTCGGCACAGATGTAGACTCAACAGGTGCAGACTCAGATGCCAAGCTGTCCTAAGAAACTTGAGCTGCACAGGTTTTTGCTACCCATGCTAGCCTGTTGCCATCATCTGCCGGTGGTCACGCTAGATATGGGGTGTGATGTACGTCAAGCGGATTGAGCTGACCCGATTTAAGTCCTTTGGTAGCACAACCTCGATACCCCTGTTGCCGGGGTTCACGGTTATTTCTGGCCCCAATGGCTCCGGTAAGTCTAACATCCTGGATGGGATCCTGTTCGCGCTGGGTTTATCGTCCTCGCGGGGGATGCGGGCAGAGAGGCTTTTGGATCTGGTGCATTCCGGCAGCCTCAACGGCAATCGGCAGGTGGAAACCCATGTTTCTGTCACCTTTGAGCTGGGGCCGGGAGAAGATGGTCAGCCCAGGGAATGGAAAGTCAGTCGCCGGCTGCGGGTCAAGCCCGGAAAGGCTGAGGATCCCACTCGCGATAGCGGGACGGATTCTCTCCCCTACACCAGCACTTTCTACATCAACGATGTGCCCTGTACCCTGAGCGAGCTGCACGAACAACTGGAGGCGATGCACATCTACCCCAACGGCTACAACGTCGTTTTACAGGGGGATGTCACCAGCATCATTTCCATGCACCCCAAGGAACGGCGGCAGATCATCGACGAATTGGCGGGGGTGGCCACCTTCGACCGCAAGATCGCCCAGGCCAACAGCAAGCTGGAGGCGGTACGGGAACAAATTGAGCGCTTTCGGCTCATCGAACAAGAATGGCAAGCTCAAGGAGAGCGGCTGCTCAGAGAGAGCGAAAAGGCCCAACACCATCAGCAACTGCGGCTGCAGTTGCAAACGCTGGAGCAGCAGCAACAGGTGTTGCTTTGGCGGCATTTGCAAGTCCAAGTGGAAGAAACCCAGGCGGCCATTCAGCGGTTTCTGGAAACTCAGGAGCAGGCCACTGCTCAGGTGCAGACCTTGAACGATCATTTGCAACAGGCCGAAGCCGCCCTGGCCGAGTTGCAAAGCCGCATCCATGCTCTTGGAGAGGAGGAATACCTGCACCTGCAAGCCCAAATCGCCGCCGCCGAAGCACAGCGGCAACAGGTCAGCCGACAGATCGCAGCCTGGCAGGAGGAGATCCAGCAAGCGCAGCGCCTACATCAGGAGTGCCAAGCCCAACAGCAGCATCTGCAGGCGGAGCTGGAACACCTGCACAGCCAACAAGAGCAACTGGCCCAAGCCCAGGGATCCCTGCAGGCCCAGGTTCAGAAAGCCCAAATTAGCTTGGAACAGAGCCGCGAACAGCTGCGCGCCCTAGCCCAATCCGCTGATGCCTGGGTGAAACAGCAGCGCTACCTCACCCGCCACATTGAGGAACTCCGCGCTGAACAGGAGCCTCTCCAACAGGAGCAAATTCGCCTGCAAGAGCGACAACGGCAACTGGAACGACAAAGCCAAGAGATCCAAGCGGAGATTGCCCAGATCGAGGCGTGGCTGGGATCCCACCTGGCCCTCACCGCCGAGCTGGAACACACTTGCCGACAGTCGGAAGCTCAGGTTCAAACTTTGGCCCAAGAGCTGGCGCAACTGCAGGCCGGCCTGGAGCTGGATCGCGCCACCCACGAGCGCCTGGCCGCCGAGCTGCACGCCAAGCAGCGGCAACTGGACAAATGGGAAACCCGCCGCCAAGTGTTGCAAGAGTCCCAGGGATCCCGAGCGACCCAAGCCATCCTGAGTGCCCGTCTGCCGGGGGTTTTGGGGTTGGTGGCCCAGTTGGGGCAGGTGGATCCCCAGTATCAACTGGCCCTGGAGGTTGCAGCAGGCAACCGGCTGCACTTTGTGGTGGTGGAGGATGACACCGTGGCCGTGAGCGCTGTCAACTTTTTGAAACGGGAAAAAGCCGGACGCGCCACCTTTTTGCCCTTGAATAAGCTCCAGCCCACCCGCCCCCCCAGCCCCCTGAAATTGGACGGCCTGATCGACTACGCCATTCGTTTGGTGCGCTTTGAAGAGCGCTACCGGGATGTTTTCGGCTTTGTGTTCGGCTCCACCCTGGTTTTCCAAAGCCTAGAGCTGGCCCAGCCCCACATCGGCAAGCACCGCATGGTTACTCTGGAAGGGGAGCTGTTGGAAACTTCGGGCGCCATGACCGGCGGCAGCGCCCCCCAGCGAGCTGGGATCCATTTTTCTGTCGGCGGACACAAGGGCTCCGTCTCGCTATCGCCATCGGAAGAAGAAGCCTTGCGCTCCCGCTTGGCCGAGCTGGAGGAACTGCTGGCCGCCCTCACCCTGCGCCTACAAGCAGCCCAAGCCCGCGAAAAACAACTGGCCCAAGCCCTGCTCCTGGCTCGCCAAGACGCCCTGCAAGCCCAGCAATATCTGGAGCGGCACCAAGCCGACTGCCAAAAGCAACAGGCCCGCCTGCAACACCTGCAGGGATCCCTGGCACAACTGCAAGCCGAAAGCCAACAAGCCCAACAGCGGCTCGACCAGATTCAACTGCGTTGGGATCCCTTGCAACAGCGCCTAGCCGATCTCGCCCTCAAGCTCAGCCAACTGGAGGGATCCCCGGTAAACCAGCATTGGCAGCAACTGCAGCAGGCGGTGCAGCAGCAAGAAAGTCGCTTGGCAGAGCTGCAGCAGCAACTGACCCAACTGGAGCGGCAACAGCAGGAGAACTCCGGCCAACAACACCTGAAACAGGCCCAAATCCAGCACCACCAGGAGCGCCTGCAGGAGAGCAAACAGCGCCAAGCCTATCTGCAGGAGCAAATCGTCCAAGCCCAAGCCACCCTTGGCCAAATCCAGCAACACCTTGCCGAGCAACGGCAACAGATGAGCCAGATCGAGGCCCGACTTTCCCACCTGCGCCAAGAGCGGGATCGGCAAGAATTCCAATTGCGGGCCCAACAACAGCAAATTCAACGCCTGGAGTGGGAACGCTACAACGCCCTCACCCAACAACAGGAAAAAGAGGCTCTGCTGGCCCAACTGCAAACCCAACTGCAAGCGGTGGTTCAAGAGCTGCCGGATCCGCTGCCCGACTTGCCCGCCACCCTGACCTTAGACGAGCTGCAGCGGCAAAAACGCAAAATCGAAGAGCAATTGCGATCCCTGGAGCCGGTAAACATGCTGGCCATTGCCGAATACGAACAGACCCAAGCTCGCCTGCGGGATCTCAGCGCCAAACTGGAAACCCTGCACCAAGAGCGCACCGAGTTGTTGCTGCGCATCGAGAACTTTTCCACCCTGCGTCGGCAAGCCTTCTTGGATGCCTTTCATGCCGTCAACAGCCATTTTCAGACCATCTTTGCCCAACTTTCCGATGGGGATGGCCATTTGGAATTGGAAAACCCAGAGGATCCCTTTGCGGGCGGTCTAACCTTGGTGGCCCACCCCAAAGGCAAGCCGGTGCGCCGTCTCAGCGCCATGTCGGGAGGAGAAAAATCCTTGACAGCCCTCAGCTTTATTTTTGCTCTGCAGCGATTCCGCCCTTCCAGCTTTTACGCCTTTGATGAAGTAGATATGTTTTTGGACGGGGCCAATGTGGAAAAATTGGCCAATATGATCTGGCAGCAATCTCGTCAGGCGCAGTTTTTGGTGGTCAGTTTACGCCGCCCCATGATCGAAAAAGCTGAGCACACCATTGGTGTAACCCAGGCCCGCGGTGCATACACTCAGGTGATCGGCCTGACCAAACCCGCCCCTCACCCCAGTTAAGATGTGGCTTGGTTAAGAGCAGAGGGCAAATCCTGAGGTCCCATTAGACTCATTCTAAGAATGGTTTAGGAGTGTCCAAACGCCTGCCATGGTTGCTCTGACTCTGAATCTATCCCCCCTGACAACCCTGAGCCGAGCAGATTTTATTCGGCTTTGTGCCGCCAATCCTGACCTGAAGCTGGAGCGTACCGCTCAAGGAGAATTGGTTATCATGTCTCCAACCGGCGGGGAAGCCGGCCACTGGAATGCCGAAATCACCACAGACTTAACCCTTTGGAATCGGCAATCGGGCCGAGGGAAAAGCTTTGATTCTTCCACCGGATTTTCCTTGCCTTCAGGCAGCGACCGCTCCCCGGATTTGGCCTGGATCCCGATTGAAAAGTGGGAAGCTTTGGATCCGGAAACCCGCCAAGGGTTTTTGCCCTTGTGCCCCGATTTTGTGGTGGAGATCCTCTCGCCCACCGATTCTTGGATCCAAACTCAGGCCAAGATGCAAGAATACATGGACAACGGCTGCCGGCTGGGGTGGCTGCTGGATCCCAAGGCCAAGCGGGTGATGATCTACCGACAAGGGCAAGCGCCGGAATTGGTCGAAGATCCGGAAACCCTATCAGGAGAGGACGTGCTGCCGGGCTTCACCTTGCCCATTCGCAAGATCTGGTCGGCTTGATATGAGTAGCTTTCACGGATTTACGATCCCTGATACAGCTTTTTTCCACACCCTTAACCCAGCCAACTCTGATGGATCTCTTGCATGACAGGGATCGGAATTGCAGAACTCTCCCAACGTTGGAAGAAGCCGCAGTAAAAATGTTGAGCGATAGGCTAAAAACAGGCGGAGTCACACTACCATGGCTGCTCTGACTCTGAATCTATCTCCCCTGATAACCCTCAGCCGAGCAGATTTTATCCGGCTTTGTGCCGCCAATCCTGAGCTGAAGCTGGAGCGTACTGCCCAAGGAGAATTGGTCATCATGTCTCCAATCGGTGGGGAAACGGGCAATCTTAACTTTGAAATTGCCGGGGAAGTTTATGTTTGGAATCGGCAATCGGGCCGAGGGAAAAGCTTTGATTCTTCCACCGGATTTTCCTTGCCTTCAGGCAGCGACCGCTCCCCTGATTTGGCCTGGATCCCGATTGAAAAGTGGGAAGCTTTGGATCCCTCAGTCCGTCAAGGATTTTTGCCCCTGTGCCCCGATTTTGTGGTGGAGATCCTCTCGCCCACCGACTCTTGGATTCAAACTCAGGCCAAGATGCAAGAATACATGGACAACGGCTGCCGGCTGGGGTGGCTGCTGGATCCCAAGGCCAAGCGGGTGATGATCTACCGACAAGGGCAAGCGCCGGAATTGGTCGAAGATCCGGAAACCTTATCGGGAGAGGACGTGCTGCCGGGCTTCACCTTGCCCATCCGCAAGATCTGGTCCACCTGACATTCTACGGTCGTTTTATAGTCATTTTAGACAGGAATGAAACATTTGTGTATTGGTTTCTAACTCCCCTCTCCCAAAGGAAGAGGGGCTGGGAGTGGTCGCAGAAGCTGCACGGAATGCTTGAGGAGTGTCTCAATCTAGTTTGGAATGACTATAGTCCTCAGATTGGGGTCTTTCGCGCAATTCTGGCGAGACTGGGATCTTGGCCAGGCTGGATAAGGCCCACCGATGCCTTTTGCACCTGCTGGACTTCTTGCAAAAGCTGCAAGTAAAAAGTCCGTCGTTCCCAATCCAGATCTCGGAGCCCACAGCCCGGCTCTCGATGGTGCAGGCAATCGCGAAACTGACAGGCGCCCAAGCGATCCCTTACTTCGGGGAAGCACCGTATCAACTGCAAAGGATGCACCGGCGGGATCCCTTCGCCGACATTGAATCCCGGCGAATCGGCGATCCAACCGCCTTCCGGCAAAGGAAACAGCTCCACATGGCGGGTGGTGTGCCGACCATGGCCCAAACGTCTGGAGACGGCCTGAGTGGCCAGCCGAACGTCCGGCAGCAGCCGATTGAGCAAGCTGGATTTGCCCACCCCGGAAGGGCCCATCACCACCGAGATCTGATCTCGACAGCACTGTTGCAACTGGGGGATCCCAGCTTGGGTGTGGGCACTGACCAACAGAGGCTCATATCCCCACCTCTGCAGACGCTCCACCCAAGTTGTCGCCACTTCTGGATCCACGCAGTCGCATTTGTTCAACACCACCTGAACCCGCAGTTGGCTGGCCTCGGCTTGCACCAGCAGACGACTGAGGGCGTTGGGCTCAGGGTCGGGCTCGGCCAGGGCCACCACCACCAGAACTTGGGTCGCGTTGGCAATAGCGGGTCGAGGCAGCTGAGTGCGCCGCGGCAGGATCGCCTCGATCACCCCCCGCTCCGGCCAGAGGTCGGCGGCAGCAGGCGGCAAGCGCACCTCCACCCAGTCCCCCACCATCACCTGCTGACCCATTTTTTTCAGCTTGGCCCGACTGGTACAGAGAATCTCTGCCGGCGTGGGCTTTTCAACCGGAAACCGAGCCGGGATCTCGGGAAAGAGGGCAGCCAAACTTGGATCGATACGCACGCGATAAAAGTTGGCCTGCGCTGCTCGCACCCAGCCGGTACAATCTTTTCCTTCCGGTTTCACCGGGTTCATGGCGACGCAGGTGTGCCGCGACGCACCCAGAGAATGTAATGGCCTTCGGGGGAAGCTGCCTGTCCCTCAATCCGATGCCCGGCCATGGCTAGACTGTTGGGCACCTGCTCCAGGGGTTCTCCCGCATCCAGCCATAGCTCCAGCAGTTCTCCAGGAGCCATGCGCTCCAGGCGCAGCTTCGCCCGCACGTAGTTAAGTGGGCAAGGGATCCCGCGCTGGTCAAGGATAAACTTGACCTCTTCCGACGAAACAGCCTCTGCAGTCATTCTTCCTCACGCTCCCGGTTGCCAGGCATCTGGGCCAGCCCCCGCAACAACCCGCCCAAGAAACCATCCCGCTTGTTGATGCGTTCTCCGTGCAGCTCAGCCAGGCGCATGAGCAATTCCCGCTCTTCTGAGCTGATGCGGGTGGGGATCTCCACCACCAAGGTGATTTGGTGGTCGCCCCGAGACATCGGGTTGCCAATGCGAGGTACCCCCTTGCCCTCCAGGGTCAGCACTGTACCCGGCTGGGATCCGGCTGGGATGGTCAGCTCCACCTCCTCCTCCAGGCCGGCTTTCGAGTCCACGGTGGGCACAGAGACTTTGGCCCCCAAGATGGCCTGCAAATAGCTCACCCGCACCTCCGAGAGAATGGTCAGGCCATCTCGCTGGAAGTCGGGATCCGGTTCCACAAATAGGTAGACGTAGAGATCCCCGGGCGGGCCACCGCGTCGACCGGCATCGCCTTCCCCGGAAACCCGCAAACGGGTGCCACTATCCACGCCGGCTGGGATGTTAATGCGCAGTTTCTTCGTGGTTTGGGCCAAGCCCTCGCCATTGCAGTTGTGGCAGGGCTCCTCCAACACCTGACCGCTGCCACCACAGGTGGGACAAACCGAGACCTGGGTAAAGTTGCCAAACGGCGTGCGGGTTGCCCGCCGCACCTGACCACTGCCCCCGCAGGTGGGGCAAGTTTTCACCTCCGTACCGGGCTTAGCCCCGCTGCCTCCACAGACGTTGCAGACTTCCAAGTGGCTAATGCGAATCTGCTTTTCGCCGCCGAAGATGGCTTCCAGAAACTCCAGTTTTAGGTCAAAGCGCAGATCATCGCCCCGTACCGGCCCCTGGCGACTGCGGGCATAGCCGGCTCCTGCCCCTGCAAAGTTGGTGAAAAAGCTCTCGAAAATGTCGGCAAAGCCACCCATCCCCGCAAAATCCTGGAATCCACCGGCTGCCGCGGCAGCTCCACTCAAACCCGCTTCTCCAAAGCGATCGTAGCGAGCTTTCAGCTCATTATCAGAGAGCACCTCATAGGCACGGTTGATCTCTTTGAAGCGCTCCTCGGCGCCTGGCTCCTTGTTGACATCCGGGTGGTACTTACGAGCCAACCGTCGATAGGCGCGCTTGATCTCCTCTTTGGAGCTATCGCGGCTAACCCCCAAGATTTCATAGTAGTCGCGAGCCATAGAAGCGCTTCAGAAGAGGTTAAAGATCAAAACACCAGACACACTTGAGATGCAACTTGTCAGGCAGCACAACCGAAGCAGACCTACAAGGCACCGGAGCTGGGGGAGAGCAAGCAGTTGCCTAGAATCCTCAGCGAGCTCCATAGATCTCGCTACCCATCTCCAGCAGGACAGCCCGCAGTTCTTCCATTGCGTTCCGTAAAGTTGCTAAGTCTACGTTATCATTTGCCAGCAATGCCCTCAATGTGCCCGCCACTTGAGCCCCCCGCTGGATTCGAGCTTCGCTGAGGCGATTGCCATGCTCCTGCAGGGTTTTGTCGTAGTTGTAGAGCAGGCTATCTGACTGGTTGCGGGCTTCCACCAACTGCCGCCGGCGCTGATCTTCTTCGGCATAGGCCTCCGCTTCCCGACGCATTCGCTCGATCTCGCTGCTGCTCAGGCCACCGTTGTTGGTGATCTTGACGCTCTGCTCGATTCCTGTCCCCTTTTCCCGAGCCGAGACTTTCAAGATCCCGTTGGCATCGATGTCAAAAGAAACCTCGATCTGGGGCACCCCACGGGGAGCCGGCGGGATCCCGGTCAGCTGAAAGCGGCCCAAGGTTTTGTTGTCTTTGGCCATGGCCCGCTCTCCCTGCAGGACGTGAATCTCCACCACACTCTGGCCATCGGTGGCAGTGGAGAAAATCTGGGTTTTACTGGTGGGAATGGTGGTGTTGCGCTCGATGATGCGGGTGAAGACTCCCCCCAGCGTTTCCACCCCAATCGAGAGAGGGATCACGTCCAGCAGCAGTAGATCTTTCACTTCTCCACCCACCACGCCTGCCTGGATGGCAGCGCCAAGGGCCACCGCCTCGTCCGGGTTGACGGAGCGATCTGGGTTTTTTTTGAAGATTTGCCGAATTTTCTCCTGGACAGCGGGAATACGAGTAGAGCCGCCCACCAGCAGCACGCGGTCGATGTCTGCAGGGGAGAGGCCGGCATCCCGCAGCGCCTGTTCTGTAGGCTCCACGGTGGCCTCCACCAGATCCCGCACCAACTCCTCAAACTTGCCGCGGGTCAGCTCCACTTCCAGGTGTTTGGGCCCCGAGTCGTCAGCGGTGATAAAAGGCAGGTTAATGAGCGTAACCTGGGTGCTGGACAGCTCAATTTTGGCCTTCTCAGCAGCCTCCCGCATCCGCTGCAGGGCCATGCGATCCCGCGAGAGGTCGATCCCTTCCGTCTCCAAAAACTGACGGATGAGCCAATCGACAATTCTTTGGTCGAAATCATCCCCCCCCAGGTGGTTGTTGCCGGCAGTCGCTTGCACCTCAAACACGCCGCTGCCCAGTTGCAGCACCGAGACATCGAAGGTGCCGCCACCCAAATCGAAAACCAGAATGCGTAGGTCTTGATCTTGTTTGTCTAGGCCATAGGCCAGGGCGGCTGCTGTCGGCTCGTTGATGATGCGCAGCACCTCCAGGCCGGCAATGGTGCCCGCATCTTTGGTGGCCTGCCGCTGGGCATCGGTAAAATAGGCGGGAACGGTGATCACGGCTTGGGTCACCGGCTCCCCCAGATAGGCCTCCGCATCGGCCTTCAGCTTTTGCAAGATCATGGCGGAGATCTCCTGCGGAGTGTAGGCGCGATCTTGCACCGCCACTTCCACCATGTTGTCTCGACCGGGGATGACTTTGTAGGGAACCCGCCTCCGCTCATCTTCGGTCTCGGCAAAGGTGCGGCCAATGAAGCGTTTGATGCTGAAGATGGTGTTTTCAGCATTGGTAACCGCCTGGCGCTTGGCCAGTTGGCCCACCAAGCGGGTGTTGTTCTTGGCAAAGCCGACAATGCTGGGGGTAGTGCGCCCTCCCTCGGCGTTGGTAATCACAACGGGCTGACCACCTTCCAAAACCGCCACGCAACTGTTGGTGGTTCCCAGGTCAATCCCGATGACTTTACCCATAGCCCCCTCTCCTCGTGCGCCAAGTCTCAACCCAAGAACGCGATTCCACGGATCTTAAAAGCATTCTGCCCAGAATCCCGCAGAAACCTTCAGACGTTGCTTTCGTCTCCGTAGCTTTACTGTAGCGTTTCTGAGACTGCTCTGGCTCTGTTTGTCAAGGTTCAAGTGAGCAAGTTCGGCTAGGAAGGTTGGGAGTTTTGGGGAGAGGCGGGCGTGTTTTCCGGACCAGCTTCGATGGTGGCTTGGGCTGGGGGGGATGGTTCAGAGCTGGGGCTGCCCGCCGAGACGGCCACCATGGCATGACGGATCACCAAGTCCCCCAGCTTGTAACCCGGCTGATATTCGACGGCTACCACATCCTCGGGATAGTCTGGGCTGGGCTGACGGGCTATGGCTTCGTGCAGGTTGGGGTCGAAGGGCTGGCCCACCGATTTCATGCGGGAGACGCCCATCTTCTTCAGGCATTCCACCAGCAGGCGGTAGACGCTCTGGTAGCTGTTGTGCAACTCCCGCTCGCGGTCGGTTTCCAGCTTCAGCTGCTGCTGAGCCCGCTCAAAGCTGTCCACAACAGGCAAGATCTCCAGCACAAATTTCTGCCGTTCTTTTTGGCTGAACTCTTCTTTTTCCCGCTGGGTACGCCGCCGGTAGTTTTCAAAATCGGCGTAGAGGCGCAGGTAGGCGTCTTCTTTCTCTTTGAGTTGCTGGCGGACAACTTCCAACTCGTGCTGGAGCTGCTTGAGAGCTTCACCGGGATCTGGAGAAGGCTCAGCTGCGGTTTCTCCGGAGGAGGTACCGGCTTCTGCTTCGCTATCTTCCAAAATCAGCTTCTCCAGCTCTGCCTCTACGTCGATCTCTTCTTCCTGTAGTTCAGGATAGGTATCTTCTGGGGCCATCGGTTGCTTCTCTTCGGCAGTCATGGGCGATGTCGGCAAGTGTTAGCAATGAGCAGTGACTCGGATATCCCCAGTTTGGCAGTTTCAAAACCGCCGCTGCACTCAGCCAAACCAGGCTCTGTGTTGATCGTATTCTACCGGGTTCTCTTTCAGCCAGTTGAAGTCAATATCTTTTCTTTCCTAGCCGACCAGCAGATGTTCCCGTGGCCGGCCCAGGCAATCGGGGAAGTAGATCTTGGCCAAGTCGGGGATTAGGCGCCAGTTGGGGCTGTAGATGGGTTGAATGGGGGAGTGGGTGTGAATATAGTAGACCAGAAAGTCGCGGATGCTATCGGCTGAGATCCACAGGGTTTGGGCTTCTTGGAACATGCTGTAACCGCCGCCGCCGCCGGCTCGGTAGTGGTTAATGGCCAGGCGAAAGGTCTGTGCTGGTTCCACCGGCTGTCCGCGGAATTGTAAGGTCACCAGGCGCTTTCCTACGGGGCGGGTGAGATCGAAGCAGTAGTCGATGCCGTGGTAGAGGTCGAAGGTGTAGCCGCGGGCTTCGGGGGCCACGACGGCAGCAGGATCGGCGGGAAGGTGATTGGGATCCAACTGGCGAAAATAGCCGGCAGTCTGTTCCAGGGCGCGCCGCAGAATATCTCCGGTGATCTCCAAAACGCAGAGGGTGTTGTCGTAGACGGTGAGGCTGTAGGCATCTTGCAGGGAGATGGGGCCTGCTGACAGGCCGGCGCTGCTGCAGATGTTGACCAGGGAGAGCTCTGCGGGGAATCCTGCCTCCCGCACTGCTTGCAATTGGGCCTGATGGAGCAGCTCTGCCAGAGGGTTGGCCCCCAGACGGGCTGCCAGACCGCCGCTATAGGCAGAACGGGCTTGGCCAATGGGCTGACGGATGTAGCGCAGGGTGGCTTGATGATAGGGCTCTGTCAAGGCCAAGAGTTCGGGATCGGGAGGGATCCCTTCGGCGGAGAGGAGCTGTGCGCTTTTGCTGATGATTTGCCAGCGGCTGCCCTGGCGCTCCAGCTCCAGGGATACCTGGGAGAGGTGGCTGCCCCAATAGCCGGGCTGCACCACTAGAGCTGGGGATCCCCCCAGACCGGCGATAGTCTGGTGGGTATGGCCGGAGAGGATGACGTCAATGCCGTCCAGTTCGGCCAGGGCCAACAGTTCGTTTTCCCCTGCCAGGCTTTTGTTGCTGCACCAGCCGGAGCGATCTGGGTTGTGCCAATGCTCAGGGGTGCGCAGGGGGGGCAATTGGTTGGGGCCGCTGTGCAGGATCAAGATCAAAACATCCACCTGAGGTCGCAGCAGCGATAGGTAGTGTCGGGCGGTCTCCAACAAGGGGGCAAAGCGCAGCCCCGCAATGTAGTCGGGTCGCTCCCAGGTGTCGATGCGGGGGGTGGTCAGCCCTAGCAAGCCAACGCGAACCCCGGCCAATTCCCGGATCAGGTAGGGCTGGAAGAGGGGATCCCCATTCTGGCGGAGGATGTTGGCACAGAGCACCGGACAGCGGAGATCGCCGACAAAATCCCGGAGAACCTGAAGCCCAAAGTTAAAGTCGTGGTTGCCGGGGGTAAAGGCGTCGTAGCCTAGGGCGTTGAGAGCATGAGCCAAGGGGTGAGGGGAGACGCGCTCCACTTGCGCATAGTAGGTGCCCAAGGGGGATCCCTGAATGGTATCGCCGCTGTCGATGAGTAAGACGGGATCCTCACTGGCTGCTCGCACGCGCTTGATGAGGGTGGCCAGCTTGGCTAAACCGTGCTCCGCAGGGATCCCGGTGAAGTAGTTCCAGGGATGTAGATTGGCATGGAGATCCGAAGTGTGGAGAATTGTTAATCGCATTCTCATATCATAGCCAAAGTCAAAGCCCAACCCAAACTCGTCAGCCCAGCAAGAACAGCACCTGCACACAGCCCACCAAAAAGCCGAGGAGGCCGCCTAAGTTGACGATGGCCTGGAGTTCTTGGCGCACGATCTGCTGGATGGCCTGCTCCAGGTCGGCAGGGGAGGTGGCGTTGACTTTATCGGCAATGACCTGATCCAGGTTCAACACCGGGATCACCTGCATCATCAGGGATTCGAGATCCCGTTCTAGGTAGCGCTCCAAGACCAAAGCCAGGTCGGCGCTGATCTGATCGATGGAGGTGATCAACGCCTTGGAGTTGCGCAGGCGTCCCAACACCAGGCTGGCCACTTTTTCCCAATCGATGGTCTCCCCCAGCCCTTTGATAACCTCTGGCCCTTGGCTGCGCAGGTAATCTTGGATCCCGTCGCGGAGGGCACGGCGCAACTGACGCACGGCGGAAACCGGCAGGTTTTGCAGCGAGAGGTTCTGCAGGATCTCGGTCAGGCGGCGGGAGGCGTTGATGTCTTTGAGCAGATCTTCCAAGATGGCTTCTGCCCCTTCCGGCTCTTCTAGACAATAGGTGCGCAGGCGCAACAGGGCATTTTTCAGGCCGAACAAGTTGGCCACCACCCAGTAGGAGCCGGTCGCTCGTTCACGAAACTCCTCGTCAAGGGATTCGATGTTGCGATCGGTGAGAAAGTCCACCAAGTTCTGCCGCAACACCTTTGGGGGCAGCGCCTGCTTCAGGATCCACTCCGAGAGCTGCTTAGCCTGCTCGGCACTGAGACGCAGCTCCAGCAACACCTGGTCGAACAGTTGGTTAATCGGCCCTTCCAAAAAGGTTTCTTGGCGGGCCAGCACCTTCACCAGGCGGGGCAACGACTCGTTAAACAGGTCGGCTAAAATGCGCGCCAACACCTGAGCAGTTTGCTGCTGTTGCTCAGGGTTTTGCAGCCGATCCAGGGCTACCCCCAGCAGCCAGCGGATCCCTGCTTGCATGCGCTCGGTTTGCAGCAGCTTACGGGCCAGATTGTGCAGTTCCTCCGGCGTGAGCAGGGATCCCATGATGGTCTTGGCGATCTGCTTGGCCAGACGAGGCTGGTTCTGCGGGATCAGGCCGGGGGTAAAGGGGATGCGCCAGCCGAAAACCCGATAGGGGCGGTAGGGCCGGAACAGCATTTTGATGGCAATGTCGTTGGTGAAATAGCCGATCACCAGCCCGGCCAGCGGGGGCACAACGTAGATCCAGAAGGCCATGGAAGCAATTGAGGGTGCTCTCTTCTACTCTACTGACCTGCCCCAGCGCAAGAGAGCGTTGACCAGTTATTGGATGATCAGGCTATCGGTCAGTTCCAGCTCCACCAACGTATTGGGCTGCAGCGTCACCACCCGGTCAATATTGGTACTGCCTGCCGCAGCGCCGGCCAAGCTGCCGGCCAAGATCGGCAAAAAGCCCCATCCCCCCGTGAGGATCCCCAAGGCCAACCCACCTGCTGCCCCATAGCCTGCCCCGCGGGCTACAGTTGTGCCGACGTCGGCGTTGCGATCCAACCCGACTGATAGCGGCGCAGATTGGCCTCTCACCAAGTAGGTGGAAGAGCCGATGGTGAGGCGGTTGGCCACAAAGCGGCTGCCGACGACCCGCTCTTGGGGATCGGCGCTCTCCGACTCCCGACCAGGAAACTTCTGTTCTCGGTAAACCGGCTCAAAAGTGCCCCACACCACACTCCCTGCCGGGATCACCACCTGGCCAAAGCGATCCACCACCGGCTCGGAGACTTCCAGGTGGCCGTTAATGGCCTGGTAGGGCTGGAAAGTGATGGGGCGGTAGACCGTGAGGAGAATACGGGTGCCGGCAGGCAGCTCGCCCCGCGTGGCTCCAGGGAGATCCCCACCTGGACTGAGGTCGGGCCGACGTTGATAGGAATAGGCCTCGCCTTGGGGGAGTTGTCCACCTGGGGCCGCTTGAACGGGCACCACCGGGATCGGATCCAAGGCCGGAGCTGTGGGATCCAGCGGCATTTGCGGCACCTGAGGTACCGGTGGCAGGGCCGTGGCAGAGCCGGGGGAGGGCGGAGGGCTCAGCAAGGGCAGGGTAGGGACGGGATCCCCCCTGGGGGGCACCGGCTGAGGGGTGAACTCGAACTGCTGAGCGGCAACCGGGGCAACAGCAGCGGCCATCAACATCCCACCCAACACCCCCCAAAAGGAACTCCTCTGCAACAAATGCAGGAACGGCTGCAAGGTTGAGCTCATGGATCCCATCCGGTCGCAACTGGCAGTAGCTTAACATCCTGCCCCGCTTGTGCCCACTAGATTTAGTAGGTATTAAGGGATCGGAAGCTCTTAAAACACTATTGAGCCTGTTCGGGGTCTGGATCGAGTTTTCCCTAGGGGCTGGGGGAAGGAGAAGGAGTCGGTCCGCCGGGATCCCCTGGCTGGGGGGCTGGGGATTCTGGCTTAGGAGACTCTGTAGCCTCACTCTCCTGAGCCTCGGGGCTGGACTCCGGCTTGGGTTCTGCAGGAGACCGTCCTTCTGGAGAAGGAGAAGGTGAAGGCTGATACATTTACGCTGAACACTGCTGAACATCACTGTTCAACTATGCAGCGATAGCATTCTGTTTGTTTCCAAACAGAATGGCGGTATCCCGCAAAGCTTTGAGTAGAATACCCAAAGCGCAGTTTCCGTGTCGTCTTACTACCAATTTTCTGCTTTGCTTTGGCTACCATGTTGGCAGACTCGAAAGTAAACAGAAAGATCAACTGGTAGTAATCCGTACTGAACATATTATACATTATTTTCAGTATAGTTGAGCTTATTATTGACTAGAGTCATACTCCCCGCCAGGCTGTGGAGTGGGAGTGGGTGTAGCTTCCGGCGTGGGTGTGGGAGTAGGCGTAGCTACCGGTGTTGGGGTTGGCGTTGGGGTCAGAGCTGGAGTCGGCGTTGGGGTCGGTGTGGGCGTGGCTGTCGGTGTCGGGGTTGGTGTTGGAGTTGGTGTGGGAGTGGGCTGGGCGGCCTGCACCTGGAAAGACCACTGCTGGATGGCAGTGTTGCCGCTGGTATCGGCAATTTGGACGGCGATCAAGGTCGGTCGATCGGTGGGCAGCGGCTCGGCAGGGGTGTAGGTAAAGCCGGTGCGGGTGAGCTGGGCTTGGGCGGTGACATCCGCGTTGTTCACCAGCAAGGTAAAGCTATTCAGGTCAATTCCTTGGTCATCTTGGAAACGGGCTGAGATGGAGGGGCGAGGGTTGTCTGTTAGGGATCCGTTGGGAGGGGCCAGTTCGCTGATGGTGGGGAAGGTGGTGTCGGTCACCCGCCCGATGGTGATGGTCTTATCCGGCAGCTGCACCAGGGTTACCAGTCCATCCCGCTCCAAGCGGGCAAAAACAGGCGCTTCTGAGGCCCGGTCTTGGCTGCGGAAGGTGTAGCTGCCCTCGTATTGCCCTGGGCGGGTTTCCTGCAGTGGCAGGTTGTAGGCAATGCCGGGGATGGAAAACGATCCCTGCGCCCCTGGGGATCCCAGCAAAAACACGGTAACGGTATCCCCTGGGTTTACGGATCCCAGCTCTTCGCGGGCGAAGAAGGTTCTCACTTCTGGGGCGGCGGGCAGCGTTTCCACCAGAGGCTCAATGGGAATGTCCGGCGTGGCCAGGGGTTCGGGCGTAGGAGTGACCTGGGCAAGGAGCTCGGTACGGATCCCAGGGCCGGGAATGGCAGCCCCCACCGGCGGATCCAAATTGGGCACCCGGCCCACCTTGGCCAGCGCTTGGTAGGTAAGAGCAGCCACTTCCCCCCGCGTGGCCACCGCCTGGGCATTCAATTGGGTGGGGTTGGGGTAGAGCACCAACAGCCCTTCCTGAACTGCTGTCGCGATGGGGGCGCGGGCAAAGTTGGGAACCAAATTGGCATCGCCGAACGCGGATAGGATCGCGTCAATTTGGCCGGCATCTTCGATGAGCCTGCCGTTGGTGGCTGCACGGGTCAGGACAGTGATGGCCTGCGCACGGGTGAGCACATCGTTGGGGCGAAAGGTGCCGTCCGGAAAGCCGGAAACAAACCCTGCCGCTGCCGCCGCGCCGATGGAGGGAGCCGCCCAACTGGGAATCGGATCGGCAAAGGAGCGCACAGGAACGTTGGTATCTAGGCCAAAAGCTTTGGTGACAATGACGGCAAATTGGGCACGGGTGATGGATTCATTGGGACGAAAGGTGCCATCCGGGAAGCCGCCGATGATCTGCCGTTCATTCAACCCAGCAATGTACTGGGCACCCCAATAGGTGCTGATATCAGAAAGTTGGGCCCAAGCGGGATCCCCAAGCCAGGCCAAGCTGCTGCAACTGATCACCAGAGCGGCGGTTTTCCAGCCCTGCCAAAGGGAAAGCTCACGCATCGTTCACACCTCAGGTTCTGGGTACGGGATTTACAGTCTTGGATCCCCACTCTCGGTTGGGAGGGGCCCTGGAAGTTGGCCGGACAGAAGTGTAGGAGAGGATATCCAAACCGCACACCCAGACGAGGAAACCTTCTGAAAAGTTCTGTCTGGCCACCGGTTTCGCCAACCTTTCAGGGGGCAGGATTGGGGTAGCGCTGGTGAACCGCTTCGATCTCCGCCAGGATCTGCGGGGACAGCTCCACATCCAGGCAACTGAGGTTCTCTTTGAGTTGGGTCAGGCTGGTGGCCCCAATGATGGTGCTGGTGACAAACCAGCGGCTGCGCACAAAGGCCAAAGCCAACTGGGCCGGTGTCAGACCGTGCCGGCGGGCAATTTGCACATAGGCGGCCACCGCTTCTTCCACATTCGGCTTGCGGTACCGCTGGCCAAAGCCTTCAAACAAGGCCAAACGGGATCCCGGCGGCTTCACCCCCCCCAGATATTTGCCCGTCAGCAGCCCAAATCCGAGCGGGCTGTAGGCCAGCAAGCCCACCTGCTCGTGGCGGCAGACTTCCGCCAGGCCCATTTCAAACGTGCGGTTGATGAGGCTGTAGGCATTCTGAATCGAGACCACCTTGGGCAACCCCAGTTGCTCGGCCACCTGGCAGAACTTGCTCACCCCCCAAGGGGTTTCGTTGCTCAGGCCGATGTAGCGAATGAGACCCTCTTGCACCAATTCCGCCAGAGCCTGCAACTGCTCGGCAATGGGAACGGTGGGCCGCTCCTGGCTGGGATCGTAGGCAACGCCCCCAAACAGGGGCACGTAGCGATCCGGCCAGTGGATCTGGTAGAGGTCGATGTAGTCGGTCTTCAGGCGCTTGAGGCTGCCGGCCACCGCCTGCTTGAGGTTGTCGCGGGTAATGGACAGGGATCCGCCGCGAATCCAATGCCAGGGCCGACCAGGGCCGGTGATCTTGGTGGCCAGGATCAGGCGATGCCGCGGTTGGTGTTGCAGCCACTCGCCGATGTAGCGCTCGGTGGATCCCTGGGTTTCCGCCCGCGCCGGCACCGGGTACATCTCGGCGGTATCGATGAAGTTGATCCCGTGCTCCACCGCGTAGTCGAGCTGTTCGAAAGCCTCAGACAAAGTATTCTGCTGCCCAAAGGTCATGGTGCCCAGGCAGATCTCGGAAACTTGCAAAGGGCTGTGGCCAAGCTGGCGGTAGCGCATGGGGAATCTCCGTCTCCAACCCTAGACAGCGCGCCAGTCCCCATTGTGCCCAAAACCTGTCGGCCTACGGGATCCGCCGCTCTGCCCCCCTCCTACCTCGGTGCGGATCCCAGCAGGGGAACGTACTCGCGGTAGAGCTGACCCAAAATTTCCAGACCGATGCGGGTGCGGCTATCGGGGGGGCGAGCCTCAATGGCCGCCTTGACTTGTAAAATCGTGCCCACCGGATAGGGGGAGCGCAGCTCCTCCCGCTTGCCCAAAAACACATCCGTAAAGTAGTCGATCAGCCGCTTGACTTCCCCCACGTCTTTGCGGGAAATGTCCATATCCAAAACGGTGGTCAACTTGGCCCGCATGGCCTGAAAACTTTGCTGGCCGGTGTTGAGGGCCACCCGCTTGGCCAGGCTATCCACCACAATTTGGGTGATCTTCTCCACATTTTGGGTGACGATTTCTCGGTGGCGGGCGGCAAAGCGCAACTGAACCTCATCCAGAAATCGTTCTCGTTCCAGAATCTGGATGCCCTGTTGCTCCAGATCCACTCCATAGCTTTGCAACTGCTTGTACTGATTCAAAACCCATTGGTTGTAGAAGGAATCGGCCAAAACTCGCCAATAGCCGATGAGGGTGGCCTCGGCAAAGGGAACGCTGACCAAATAAGCTTCGCTGGTGATGTGGCGCAAATGCTCTGTCAGCTTGTCTCGCTCCTTCTCATCCAAGTAGGAGGTGCGCGGCACCCAAACTGCCCCGTACTCGCTTTTCACCTCTCCGGGCAGGGATCCGAAGAGGGTGTCAAAAAACTGATGAATGCTGAAGAGAAGAAACTTTCCCGGATCCTGAAGGCGGTTGAGCAGTTCCTGTTTTTTCTCCTCCTGATATTGAGTTACCAACTGCTGGGCCTCGGCGATCTGGCCGCGGGCCACCTCCACATCTTGCCGCAGCTTTTCAATCTCCTCCGAGCTCACCATCTCAACACCAGTAGGCTCCCGTTCCCCACTGAAATAGCTGCCCCCCAGCCCGCTGCCCCCAATGCCCACCAGGGGAGCGTCGCTGTCGTTGTCCAGGGTTAGAAGGCGAGCAAGAGCCTGGAGTCGAGCCTGCCGATTGGAGGAGCGCAGGGATCCCAGCTCCACCGGATCCCCACTTTCCCAACCGTCCAGCCCGCCGATGCGGTAGAGCGTGTAAAAATACTTGCTGAGTAGAAGCGCCAGCAGATGCCTGTTCTTGACCTCGTTGTACTCCAGGTAGGCTCGCAGACACAGTTGGAAGGCGATGTTGGGCAAGCTGCGACACACCTTCATAATCTGGGTGTAGACCCTTTGCAGGTGAGGCCGAAAGCTGCGTGGGATCGCCTCGGGCCGTAGGCCGCGCAACAAGAACTCCTGCTGGCGCAGATCTTGAGGGGTAAAGTAAAAACTTTCTTGCCAAAGCAGCTCATCCAAGTCGCGGGCAAAAATCGGTTTTAAATGATCGATAATCTGCACCACAACCGACTCGGTGAAGACCGGTATAATCTTTTCGATGTGAAGCTGATCGTAAACGGAGCGCAGCCGCTCGCTGCGGAAGTCTTCGATGGAGATCAGCCCCTTCATGGTTCCGATCCGACCATCGCTCAGCAGGAACTTATAGACCACTTCTGCAGTGGCCCCTGGGGAGAGAACAAGAGTTCCCGTCAAGTCAGGGCAGATTTGCAGGGGGCGTAGCAGGCGGCTGGTTTCACTGACGCTGAAGCAACTCCAAGCTGCCGGGTTTAACACCACCGACGATAGGGAGGCCAACAATTGCTTCTCGTCCAAGTCCTCCAGCCGAATTTCTCCCCTGTGAGCTTCGCTAGGTCCCGGAGGCAAGCTCGCCCGCGAATCCTGAACGGCGGAAGGAGATAAGGATGGGGGAGATGTGCTCATGCGGTAAAGGCTATTGAATCTTAACGTTCACTCTAAGTCGGCGAAGGATGGATGAGTGTGATCTGTATCTCTGTATCCAATGAAAGTCTCTCAAGAAGAATCTGCCCAGAATCTGCCTCGAATTGTCTCCCGCCACCAGTATCTGGAAACGGTTAGCTTTTGGGTAGCGTGCAACCACGGTTTTGAGGATCCACAAATCGATACGTACCTTCAGCTCTGATGGATGAGGCTGCTGAGGCTTCACCCCTTTGTCGTGGACTGCTTGCCGAGCTGGTTTTCCTGACGCAACGCCTAAGCTACGATAAAAGGTCTGCCTACCAGTATGGGGTATTGGGCTGGAGTTGGGTTTGGATGCGTTTTGACTTCAGGATTGGGGTGCAGCGGTCATGGCGGCCATTTTGATTGTCGACGACGATCCGACGATTCGGCTGGTGTTGAAGCGATCCCTGGAACGACAGGGCTACACCGTGGAGATGGCCAGCAACGGTTCCGAGGGGCTGGAGCAAGCCCACCTGCTGGTGCCGGGGCTGATCATCTGTGACTGGATGATGCCGGACATGGATGGGCTGGAGGTTTGCCGACGCATCAAAGCCGATCCCAAGTTTTCCACGACGTTTTTTATTTTGCTCACCGCTCGCACCGAGGTCGAAGACCGCATCCAGGGCCTGGATGCCGGAGCAGATGAGTTTCTAAGCAAACCCATCGACCCCAATGAGTTGCGGGCACGTGTGCGGGCCGGGCTGCGCTTACACCAGCTCAGCTATGACCTGCAGCAGCAAACGGCCAGGTTACGGGCAGAATTGGCCGAGGCGGCCAGCTATGTGCGTTCTCTCCTGCCGGAGCCGGCCTATTTTCCCGACTGCAAAGTGACCCTCGAGTGGCGCTTTTTACCCTCCCAGGAATTGGGGGGAGATTCGTTTAACTATCATTGGCTGGATGAGGAACACCTGGCCATCTATCTGCTGGATGTGTCGGGGCATGGGGTGGGATCCGCTCTGTTGTCGGTGTCGGTGATGAACCAGTTGCGCACTCAAGGCTTGGCCGATGCCGATCCCCGCCAGCCGGACGCGGTCTTGCGCGCCCTCAACCACTCTTTTCAAATGGGATCCCACCATGAGATGTACTTCACCCTTTGGTATGGGGTTTACCAGCCGGGATCCCGTTTGCTCTCTTTTGCCAGTGCCGGCCACCCACCTGCCCTGCTCATCCAGGGTCAGGATTCGCTCCTGCTGAAGACTGCCAACTTGCCCATTGGCATTTTGCCCGACCTCACTTTTCAAAGGGATCAGGTGCGGATCCCCGAGAACAGCCATCTCTACCTGTTCAGTGATGGAGTTTACGAAGTCATAAACCCCCAGAGAGAAATCTGGGGGCTGGACAATTTGATAGCCCTGCTGAGCAAGGGCGCTGGCAATAGTTTGGATCAGGTGATCCATCAGGCCCAATCCTTTCAGGGGCGGACGGACTTTGAGGATGATTTCTCCCTGCTCCGGATCAGCTTTGGTTAGAGGTGAGTTATGGCTATTGCAAGCTGCTTTGAGGCGATCCCTTGAGGATTCCCGTTTGCGACAGCTCCAGCCCCTTTCCCAAAGGAAGAGAGGAGCCGGGAATCGAGGCGATGCCCAGCGCGACCGGAAATGACCCTCTTGGCTCAAGGGGACTCTGTCCTGCTGTCGCGATCAGCCATCCGGCCCCTGGAGTTGCTCCCACTGAGCGGGGGTAAAGGTGCGCAGGGCCAAAGCATGTAGGCGGCCATCCTGCAGGTAGGCTTTCAGGGCCTCATTCACCAGCCGGTGCTGTTTGATCAGGGGCAAGCCCTGGAATTGTTCCGCCACCACAATGGCCTGGAAATGGTGGCCATCGCCGACCGTGTCTTCCACCTGTACTCTCGCACCGGGCAGGGCGGCCCGTACCAACGCCTCAATTTCTCGTGGATCCATGCGCTGTTGTCCCCGTGGTCTCACTGTGTCCAAGCTCAAGATCCCGCCTCGGATCTCGACCTGCTCATCCATTGTGCTCCGCACCGCTATCGCGTCCACCTTAGACGGTTCTGGGGCAAAACGGGATCCCTTCCGGCCCACTACGGGCAGAGGCCAGGCTGGGATGGCTCAGCACCAAGACCTCGGTGATGGGGCCGCGTTTGTGGCCCTGGGCGTTGATGGCACGGCTGGCGGAGATGGTCTGGATGGGGTAATCCCGGTACAGTTCCCGCACGAAGGGGCAATCGGAATTGGAGAGCAGCACCTGCACGCCTCGGTCGGCCAAGGTTCCAAACACCTCTCGCAGGCGGATCTGTTCCGCTTCGCCGAAGGCAAACCGGCTGTAGGCTGTGAAGCTGCTGCTGGCAGAAAGGGGATAGTAAGGGGGATCCAAATAGACGAAATCCCCGGGTTTGGCTCGTTCGAGCACCTGCCAAAACGGCTGCACCGCGATCTCCACGCCTTGTAAAACCCGTGCCACAGCTCGTAGGTTCTCCGCGTCGCAAATGCGGGGATTGCGGTAACGGCCCAAAGGAACATTGAACTCTCCCCGCGAGTTCTCCCGGTAGAGGCCGTTGAAACAGGTTTTGTTCAAGTACAGCAGGCGGGCAGCCCGTTGCGCCGGATCCTCGAAACGAGCCGCGCGGATGGTGTAGTAATGGTTCCGGCTGTGGTGGGCTTGGTGGTGGCTGAGCAGGGCAATGATCTCCTCCACCTGATCCCGCACGCAGCAATACACGTTTACCAGCTCAGGGTTGATATCCGACAAAACAAAGTGTCGAGAACCCGATGGGATCCCTTGGGCCAGATGAAAAAAGACCGCTCCACCCCCCAAAAAGGGCTCGTGATAGGTGTTCCAGGCGCGAGGAAAAAAGGGTTCGTATTGGCTGAGCAGTTGCCCTTTTCCCCCTGCCCATTTTAGGAAGGGACGCGCTTTAACGGCTGGCTCCGCTGGGGTGGGTTCGCAGGAGTCGGGTACAGGGTTCCAGAGTTCTTCCCGCCGCAGAGCACGCCTATGTCCAAGAGAACAAGGGTGGGTCATCGTTGGTTCAGTGATCTGGATTCTCTTCCAGCAGCTTTTCTAGCGTCTCGATCCAATGCTCCAGCTCCTCCAGCGCCTGCAACACTCCCCCTGGGTCGCTCAGATCTGCCTGCAGCAGCTGGGTGGTTTCTTCCAAAGTCAGGGATCCGGGCGGGCTGGCCAACCAACGGAGGTAGTGGGGCAGAAAGTTGCGCGGAGAACTGTGATAGCGGCGGTGACAGGCCAAGGCCACCAGGCTGGCAAGGCTAGCCTGATAGGCACTAAAGGGGTGGAGAAACAGCTCCGGCATCCCCACCCAGTAAAACTGGTGTTCCGGCAACAGTTCCACCGCATCTCCGCACAGCTCTTGACACAGCTTCAACCACTCTTCGCTCACCCAGGAGGAGTAGGTTACACCGTTTTCCCATTCGGGGATCCCCGACCGATAGAGAATCAGCTCCAGCCGACTGATCAAGCTCTGGTAAAACACCGCCTGCAACTGGGCTTCCAAATGGTGTATCAACAGGGCCTGGGCCAACTGGAGGCTGCCGGAGCGTTCCCGCCAGCGCTGCGGAGCAGTTTGCCCCTCTGGGTCGTAAAGAGCAGGCCTGCCCATGCGAGGGGATCCCACTGCTGAGGCAACCAGGTGATCCAGGAGTATTTGCTGCAAAAAGACGGTGTGAGCCTGCACCCCCCACGCTCGCGGCAGCAGTGCGGAACTCCCCTGCATCTCCTCCAGATCCAGCCAAACTTGGGGATCCTCAGGCCGGAGCCGCCGGCTGAGGGTGGCAAGGGTCTTCAACAAGAGCTCGCTCCCGCCGGATCCCGTTTCTCCTGGTCTAGACGAGGACTCTGTTTCGCTGACGCGAGTGGGCTTGTCTGCCTCGGTTGCGATAGCGCCGACTTCCAGCAGCCAGGGTTTGGCCTGGGCAGCACACTCAGGGCAAAAGTCTTGCAAAGCAGCCCAGATTAGAGAGGTGGCCTCAGCAGGGGTCAGGGGTGGAACGGGATCCCCCCAGGGCGCATGCAGATCGCAGATGCGAATGGAACGTCCCATTGTTCTGCTTTTGAGGCGGTAATAGTGCTGGAACAGGTCAAACCGATCGCGGATCCCTTCCAATAGGTTCTCCAAAAAGGTCTGAGTCAGGCCCTGGCGGGCCAGATACAGCTCGGCAGCAGAGTCATAGCCCCGCCATTGGGCCTCCCACAGGTGGTCGCGGATCAGGGTGCTGAGGATAAACCCACCCAGATCGGCATGGGCTTCTAGGTGTTGGACTAGCCGCTGGTAGGCCACCCAGCGGATCTCCGCGCTGGCGTGAGTTTGTAAGCTCTGCAGCTGGACAAGAGTGTGCTCTGGGAGCGCAGCAGGCGAGTTCAGGGTCACTTGCCACAACTGCCGCCAAGCTAACCTTCCTGTTGGGTACTGTTGGTGGAGCAGGCACTCCAGAGGCTCCGGTTGTTGGTGACCCCGCTGCTGCAGGAGGCGACACAAAAACTGGCGAAAGGGGCGCAGCTCCGGCTCGGCACAAGCAGCGGCCAAGGGATCCGAGGGCCGATCCTCTCGCTCCTGCGGCGTCTCAGCTGCGGGTTCGCCGAGGGGAACGGCGGTCAGGGATTGCAGTTCCAGGGGGAAAAACAACAGCTGGCTCTGCAGGGAGATGACCCGCTCCAGATCCCTCCAGCTGGGGTCTGCCTTCGTCCAGGCCATCTCTGGTTCGGCCTCAGCCGGGATCGCTGTTGGAAGGCTGCTGCTCTCGCAACCCTCGGCAAGATGGGCTGCCAGGGCGAGCGCCTGCGTCAGCTCCGACAACTCCTGCAGCGCCACCGCCAGCTCTGGCGGGCTGAGCTGGACCACCTGCCCCCGGTAGCGCTGGGCAAACTGCTGCACCTGCTCCTCCAGTTCATTCCAGGTTAGGGCGCGCTTTTTCCCAGAGCCAGAGAAACGCTCGAAAGGGGGTTCAGCAGCAGGAAAGACCACCGGCATCAGCCTCCTAGAGATGGGGTCGTCCCTCTGTTGGCTTGTCGGCAGAGGGGTGTGCCCGCCTTTTGACCTCTGCCAAAGGGCAAATGGCTGGGGAAATCTGGGTTGGAGGTGCAGGCTGCGATCAGAGGGATCCGGATCCCTGCTATCCCCCCCTGGGGGTTCCCATCCTGGTCAGAACATAGCCTCACCGCTGCTGTGCTGCGCAAAGGCGGCAGCAACAGCCAACCCAAGCCTGAGCCATTCGGCAAGCTCGGATCCGGGATCCCGCATTCATTAAAGACTGCGACTGCGAAAACCGACGTGCCTCCTTGGGGGCAGGAAAAACCTGAGATGATTGTGACATTCTCCTTGGGCAAATGCAGCCGGCAGCGTGGGGATCCCAATTTCGGCCAGGATACGTGTTGGGACAGAATAGGCCTGCGGCCACTTGTGCAAAGGGTAAAAGAACTATCCGAGGGAGGTGACAGCATTGTTTGCCCAAGTCACTGCTGCCGCTCTGCTGGGACTCCGGGCCGTGCAGGTTACGGTGGAGGTGGATGTGGGCGGTGGCTTGCCCCAGATCACCTTGGTGGGACTGCCCGATACTGCCGTTCAGGAGGCCAAAGAGCGAGTGCGGGCGGCGATCAAGAACTCCGGCTTTGCTTTACCCCAGCGGCGGATCATCGTCAACTTGGCCCCTGCCGATCTGCGCAAAGAGGGCCCCAGCTTCGATCTGCCCATTGCCATCGGGATCTTGGCGGCCTCCGGGGTGATCGAGGGGGAAGCGCTGGCCAACACCCTGATGGTGGGGGAATTGGCCCTAGACGGCACCCTACGCCCGGTGGCCGGGGTTCTGCCTATTGCCGCCAGCGCTGCCGAGATGGGGATCCGCCGCCTGGTGGTACCCCAGGAAAATGGGCCGGAAGGAGCGGTGGTGCAAGGGATCCAAGTGTATGGGCTGCCCTCCTTGGCGGCGGTGGTGGGCTGGCTGCAAAACCCAGAGGGAGTTGAGCCGGTGCGGATCCAGCCAGAACAGATGTTGCCAACCGAAACGGAACCCCTGCTGGATTTGGCCGATGTGAAGGGGCAAGAACATGCCCGGCGGGCTCTGGAGATCGCGGCAGCCGGCGGGCACAACCTGTTGCTGGTGGGCAGCCCGGGAGCGGGCAAGACCATGCTGGCGCGGCGACTGCCCGGCATTCTGCCCCAGCTGCAGTGGGAAGAGATGTTGGAGATCACCCGCATCTACTCGGCAGCCGGCCTGTTGCGGCAAAACCTGCACCTGGGACGCCAGACCCCCCTGATCGCCCAGCGGCCCTTTCGCGCTCCCCACCATTCGGCTTCGGCAGTGGCGCTGGTGGGTGGCGGCCCCTACCCCAAGCCCGGGGAAATCTCGCTGGCCCACCATGGCATCCTGTACCTGGATGAGCTGACGGAATTCCGGCGGGAGGTGCTGGAGGTGCTGCGCCAACCCCTGGAAGATGGCAAAGTCACCATCTCCCGCGCCCGCGTTTCCCTAGAGTTTCCCGCCCAAACCACCCTGGTGGCCTCCACCAACCCCTGTCCCTGCGGCTTCTACGGGGATCCCGTTCACCCCTGCACCTGTACGCCGCAACAGCGGGAGCGCTACTGGTCCAAGCTCTCCGGCCCGCTGCTGGATCGCATCGACCTGCAGGTGCGGGTCAACCGCCTTAAGCCGGAAGAAATTGTCCGCGCCCAGGGCGGCGAATCTTCCCAAGCGGTGCAGCGGCGGGTGGAGCGGGCACGACAACGGCAGCGGCAGCGCTTTCAAAACGAGCCTGGGATCCACTGCAACGCCCAGATGCAATCCCGCCACCTGCGGCAGTGGTGCTCCCTTTCGGATCCCTGTCGCAAGCTCTTGGAAAGCGCCATCCAAAAGTTGGCCCTGTCTGCGCGGGGGAGCGACCGCATCCTCAAGGTGGCCCGCACCATCGCCGATCTCGAGGGCGCGGAGGCCATTGCCCCCACCCACATTGCCGAAGCGATTCAATACCGCAGCCTGGATCGCGCTCGGCTGTAAAGCCCAAGCGCTCGGCGCCGCTGACGCGACCACCCCCAGCCCCCCTCCCAGATAGGGTTTCCCTCACTGCCAGAGCTCCGGTCTGTCCTACGGGATCCCATCCCCTGTTTTGCTGGGAAAAAGCTGCCCCCCTTGCACCTGAAGGATTTGGGCGGCCTTGAGCCAGCTGGCGTCGAAGGATCCCAGATGGGTGGTGGTAACCAAGGTTTGCACGCGCTCCTGAATGGCTTCCAAGAGCTGGTTTTGCCGCTGCAGATCCAGCTCGGCCAGCACATCGTCCAAGAGCAGCAAGGGCGGATCCCTGACCACCTGCTCGATCAGCTCCAGCTCGGCCAGCTTTAGGGCCAAGACCAAGGTGCGCTGCTGCCCCTGGGATCCGTAGGCGCGGGCGGCGGCTCCGTTGATGCACAGCTCCACCTCGTCCCGGTGGGGGCCGACCAGGGAAGTGCCCAGGGCCTGTTCGGCGGCGGCCTTGGCGCGGAGCTCCGTCAAAAATTGGGCCTGAGCCACCTCGGGATCGGCCTGGGGATCCGGCAGGGGCACCTGGGGTCGATAGGTGAGGGTGAGGGTCTCCCGTCCGCCGCTGATGGTTTGGTGCCAGCGGGCGGCCAGGGGTTCCAGCCGTTGCAGCAGCCGGGCACGACGGCGCATGATCCGGCTACCGGTGGTGGCCAGTTGGGCATCCCAGAAGTCCATCTGCGAGAACTTGTCGCCGGCAGCCGCGGGATCCTGCTTCAGTAGGGCGTTGCGCTGCTTGAGGATCTGGCGATATTGCTCCACCAGGCCGAGGTAAGCTGGCTCCAGCTGCAGCAACACCCCATCCAACCAATTGCGCCGCGCCTCTGGCCCCCCTCGCACCAGCTCCAGATCCAGGCTGGAGAACACCACGGCATTCACCTGTCCCAAAAAGTCCACCTGGCGGCGCAGCACCTGCCCGTCCACCTTCAGGGATCGCCTGCCGCTGCTGCGCAGCTCCATCACCAGCTCGTGGGCCACCCCCAGCCGTTCCACCGTGGCGGCAATCCGGGCTTGTCGCTCCTCTTGGTATACCAGCTCCCGATCCCGGCTGGCCCGCCGCGAGCGCAAGGTGGCCAACAGCTCCACCGCTTCCAGCAGGTTGGTCTTGCCCTGGGCGTTCTCCCCCACCAGGATGGTTTTGGGCGCGTCAAAGGTGATCTCTTGATCCCGGTAGTTGCGAAAGTGCCACAGGTGCAGGAAACGCAGGTACACCAAGGGAGATGTAAAGACGCGATCAGTCAGTATTCGAGAAGAACAGCCCCCGCTCTGGGGGCTTTCACTTTAACCCAACTGCAGCAGGGGCCAGAGAAGATAGAGGGGTTAACCCCGGAAACTCAGCCAGCAGGGATCCCTTCTATCCCCTCAGTTCAGGGTAGGCCAGATCAGCGCCTACTCAGGGCAGCCACCCCTCCGAGGCGCTCAGCCGCCAACAGATGGAGGGCTGCGCGGGCAGAGTAGCGGGCAGCTTTGCTGCGACTGTAGTCGGCGAAGGTGTAGCTGCCGGGATCCGTACTCACGTTGCCCAACAGGTTCTGCACTTGATTCTGCAGGTCAGAGACGCTGCCGGAGTTGATGTTGGCGAAGGCCATCTCCGCTTGCAGCCGGCTGAGGTACTCCTGAGCCCGGAAAGGGGCCTCGAAGAAGGAACGGCCAGGGCGGCCCATGAAACCCAGCTCCGCCTCATAGAGAACTTTGGCTGCTTTGGCTAAGTTTTCCGCTGCTTTGGCCTGCTCGCGGGCGGCGAAGAAGTTCCCCGCCTCAAGTGAGGCTTGGGCGTTGGTGAAGCTCTCCTGGCCGTGTTCCAAAAGGCGGGCAGCCTCTGGGGAAGACCCCCGCTGAGAGAGGAAGCTGGCTTCGGCCAGGTGTCGCTGCGCCTTAGCCAGATCGCGGCTGGCTCGCTCAAGATCCCGCGGGCGCTGCCAAGTTGGCTGTACCTGAAGGGGAGCTGTGGCTTCAGGAGCAGAGCGTCTGCCCCGCTGGGCTTGCGCCGGGGATCCCAGCACCAGGGGGGTGAGCAGAGCCAAAATCGTCAGAGAACAACCCAGAGCGCGAGCAAAAGAGGAACGAATCGTCATTGGTCATAGACTCCAATCGACAGGACAAGCCGGTTTGGGTTATCGCGGCTCATCTTGAGAATGGCGGAGAAAAATGACGTGAAGATGACAAGGGCAGCTCTACCGTAAATATCGATCCCTCTCCCACTTGGCTGGCCACTCGCAGGGATCCCCGATGGGCGGTGACGATCTGCTGGGCCAAGGCCAGGCCCAGACCGAACCCACCCGTATGGCGAGCACGGGTTTCATCCACCCGGTAAAACCGCTCAAACAGATGGGGCAGATGCTCGGGGGGAATGCCAATGCCTGTATCCTTGACGTGGAGGTAAGCGCGCTGGCGCTGGCTTTCCAGGCTCACCTGCACTGTGCCGCCTGCAGGGGTGTACTGCAGGGCATTGCGCAGTAGGTTCTCGATGGCCTGCCGCAGCAGGGCAGCGTTCCCCCGCACAAGCCAACCCCCAGAAAGATCCGTCTCAGGCAGGTGGCATTGCCAGTGAAGGCCAAGGGCCTCAGCTTGGGGGCGGTATTGCTCGCTCAGCTCCTGCAACAGCGCTCGCAAATTCAGAAGCGGCAGATCCTCCAGGGGCAGGGATCCCTGCTGGCGGGCCAACTGCAGCAAGGTATCGATCAGCACGCTGAGGCGGCGGGCACCGCTCACCACCTTTTCCAGGCGAGGTTGAGCTTGTTCCGGGGCCAGCAGAGCCATTTGAGCATTGCTCATCAGGGCGGCCAGGGGGGCGCGCAACTCGTGGGAAGCATCGGCAGTGAAGCGTTGCAACTGCTCGTAGGAGCGACGAATCGGCTGCATCGCCAGCCCCCCCAAGATCCAGCCGGCCCCGCCGATCAACGCCAGCGTCAGCGGGATCCCGATCCCCAACCCCCAGCGCAAGCGACCCAGGGTAAGTTGCAGCGGTTCCAGGGGCACCGCCAGTTGCAAGTAGCCCAGTAGCTTTTCCTCCTGCTGCACCGGCAGCGTGAGCTGGCGCAACAGTAAGCCGCTCTCTCCTTCCACCGTTTGGAAACCCAGTTGGAGATGGTGAGGCGGGCCATCCAAGTCAAACAGCTCCAGAGGAGGCCGGGATCCCGTGTACTGGCGTAGGGATCCCAAGCTTTCCCTTCCGGTGCCGGGAGCAGGATCGAACCAGCGCACATAGGCCAAGTGATGGTCGAGGGGTTGGGTTTTCCCCCCCAAAAAGGGCACCTCGTTCAACACCAACCGCCACTGCCCCTGGCGCAGCTCGTACTTAATGGCTGCCGCCATGATCCCGGCCTGAACCTGCAGCTCCTCGTCAAAAGCCTGCAACTGGTTCTCCACTTCCAAGCGGTAGAAGACGGCGGCAAACACCAGCAGGATCCCCCCCATGACCCCGGCAAAGCTGCGGGCCAAGCGACGGCGGCTGTGGTGAAACACCAGGGATCCCGTCCCTCTTGTCGCAGCCTTCTGCCCCAGGTGCGGCTGAAGGGGGTGTGCCAGGGAAACCCAGTTCCAGCCCAGCCATGGGAGAGAATGCTTGTGTTCAGCTCTTTTCACCTCCATCGCCACCCCCTAGAAACTGCTTTCATGGGTTCTCTTCTGGAGAGGCTATGCGCAGCCGGTACCCCTGGCCATACACCGATTCCAGCCAATCTTGGGCCTCCACCTCTTTTAACCGTAGCCGCAACCGCCGCACCAATGCAGCCACGGCATTGCTCTCCGGCTCACAGCCCCATTCCCACACCGCCTGCTCGATCTGGCCCCGACTGAGCACCTGGTTGGGATGGCGCATCAGGTATTCCATCAATTGAAACTCCTTGCCCGAAAGCTGTACCTGCCTCCCCTGCCGCTCTAGGGTCAGGCTGGCCAAGTGCAAGTGCAGGGATCCCAGGCTGAGGCTGTCTCCTTGCCATTGGGGGGAACGGCGTCCCAAAGCCCGCACCCGTGCCAGCAGCTCCACCAGATCCACCGGCTTGACCAAATAGTCGTCCGCCCCCGCATCCAACCCCTGCACCACATCCGATGTTGCGTCTTTGGCAGTTAACATCAGCACCGGCGCACATCCCCCCGATTGGCGGTATTGCCGACAGAGCTGGATCCCGCTTGGCCCCGGCAGCATCCAATCCAAAATCAGGAGATCATAGGCTTTCTCCTCCATCAGCCAGGCAGCCATCTCCCCTTCCTTGGCACAGTCAACCACGTGGCCGCACTTGGACAGGGCAGCCTGTAAAGGCTCCAACTGTTCCGGGTCGTCCTCCACCAGCAAAATT
Organism: Thermostichus sp. OS-CIW-33; assembly: GCF_054059615.1. Lineage (NCBI taxonomy): Bacteria > Bacillati > Cyanobacteriota > Cyanophyceae > Thermostichales > Thermostichaceae > Thermostichus > Thermostichus sp. OS-CIW-33. Next base: position 129,387 of record NZ_JBSSCH010000003.1, on the reverse strand, counting down.
CGCATCGTCCTGTGCGCCGTTGACCAAGACGGCCAGTTCCCACTGCCCAGGCTAGGATGGATCACGGAAATAGCCCTCTGCAAGGGAGAGAACAACGGTGGGGTGGCCCAAAATCCATCGGTGGCAAGATCTAGGGTTTGATTTTTGGCTGGTGCTGCCCTTGGCAGGGCTTCTTTTTGTGGCGGGGGGAGAGTGGGTGACGGGCCAAGCGCTGAGCCGTCCTCGCCGGCTAGAGCAACCTTTGGCGATTCGCAGCCAGCAACAAGCCACCTTGGCTCTGGATATTCTTTCCATTCAGGCGGAGATCCGCCGCTCCCGTGGCTACACCAAGGTGGAGGTGACTACCACCAATCCCCACCTGCGCAAGCTGGAATTTGAATTTCCACAACTGGATCCAGACCAGGTGTCGGCTCAGATTGCCCAAGAGCTTGGCCTTGCTCCCGAGCAAGTGCAGCGCCTGACCCGCTATAGCTTGGACTAGAGAGACACTCCAAGTCCGTTCAAAAAATGCGGGCTAACTGCTCGCAGGCAACTCTAATTTTCTCCAAGCTACCGGGATTGACCAAGCCGTAGTAGTCAAATCCATAAACTTTCCCAGTTTGGACGGCTTGCAACCGATTCCAAAAGGGGCGGGAACGGAAAAACGCCAAGGGATCCGCCGCCTCCGGGTTGACCACTAGCAGAACTTCTGGGTTGGCTTCCAGGATGCGCTCTGCCGAAAGGGTGACGTAGCCCCGAAAAGGCCCTTGGCTTTGCAAGGTAGCGGTGAGATTGTCCGCGCCAAAGCGTTCCAGCAGATCCCCGGCCCAGCTTTGCCGGTTGGGAGAAAGAATCGGCTGGGTGCCCACCAAGAGCAAGGTTTTGGGTCGAACGCGGGGCAGTTCCTGGGGCAAAAGGGATCCATACTGCCGCAGCAAGGGATCGGGATCCGCCCCCAAAGCAGCAGCCAGGGTGGCAATCGTCTCTTCCAAAGCAGCCCAACTGTCCACGCGGGTGAGGTAGGTGGGGATCCCCAGCTCCTGCAGCCGTTCTGCCAGAGCCTCGTGAAAGCCACTGGCCCCCACCACCCAGTCCGGTTGTAGGGCCACAAGCTGCTCCAGGTTGGGTTGGTTGCCCAGCCCCAGGCGGGTCAAGCCTTGGAAGCGGGGATCCTCCTCCAACAAACGACCGGCAGGGATCCCCACCAACCTATCGGGGGCCAAGCGATAGAGGATATCGGCAGTCAAGGTGGTGAGGCTGGCTACCCGACGAAAAGGACTCTGTCTCGCTGACAGGAGTGGCTCCTGAGGGATCCGACCTTGGGCTTGGGCCAAACGCCCCATTCCCCAGGCCCCCACGCTGGCCAGACCAAAGGCGAACAGTTGACGGCGAGAAAGACGAGACAGCATAGACAATCTCCAAAACAATTCCCAAACAGCAATCAATTGAGGGTGAACTGGATGGGCACCACCACCCAAGACTCGATGGGGGCGTTGTTTCTCAAGGCCGGGCTGAATTCCCACCGCTGCACCGCCTCCTGCGCTGCCCTATCCAGGGCGGGAAACCCACTGGAAGAGGCGATCTCCACCTGCTGCACCTGCCCCTGGGCATTGACCTTGGCCCGCAGCAGCACCTGCCCCTGTTGGCCGAGACGGCGAGCTTGAGGAGGGTAGGGGGGCGGAGGATTGCGACCGGGGATCGGGCGGGCCAGGATGTCCGGCTGGGGGTTGGCAGCCACTGTCGGTGGGGAGGAACTGGGGGTGGCAGGTGTTGGGGCAGAGGAATGGGGTTGGGCTGCACCTATACCGCCAGGTGTCCCAGTTTCAGGATCCCTTGGCCCCAATCTGCTCTCGCTGCCGGGGGAAGGCGGAGCGGCGGCAGTCTTTACGCTGGAACGGATCCCTTGGATCAAGGGGGTAAAGCGGGGCAGAGGGGTGCTTGAGGTAACCGGGGCGGAGGTGAGTGGAGTCGCTGTAGAGGTGGGGGTAACCGCCGGAGTTGGGGTGGGCTGTTGTGGCGGAGGAGTGGGTTGCGGGGTGGCTGTCGGTAATGGGGTCAGTGGAGGAGTAGGGGTGGGTTCTGGCTTTGCCGTGGGAATGGGTGTAGGGGTCGGTGGAGGCGTAGGGGTCGGAGTTTGCAGGGCCAGCAAAGATTCAGCCTCCGGGATGGCTGGCATCTCGATCTCTTGGGGCACAGGCTCCGGTGGGGATAGATCGTCTGCAGGGGGCGATTCCGGGGCCGGGCCGGGCGGCTCTGCTGTTGGCTCTGGTGGGAGAGATTCTATGGATTCTGAATCCGGTTCGAGCAACTGTGGCTCGGGATCCTCCAGCAAAAGCGTGACTGGGATCCGGAGTTCTGCGTCTGATAAAGGCCGGGATCCCCACCAAGCCAGCCCCAGCAGCGCCATCAGGTGCAAGAGGAGGGAAATCAACCCCTCCCGGCGCAGCGGTCGGGGATCCCTGGCTCGCAGGTGGAGGACGGTCCCCGGCGGATCTTCCCCCTCCTGGCAAGCTGTCCAGAGGGCAGCCCAGCTATAGCCGGCCACCCAAGCCTCTTGCAGCAGCTCCTCGGCACACTCCAGCCAGCCGCTCTCTCTTGCGCCAGCCCAAAGCCACAACGCCAACCAAGCCAGCCCCGCCTCCCAGGCCATGCCCGCCTGCTGCCAATACCACCCCTGCAGTCGCCACAAAAGCTGGGGACAGGACTTCCGAAGAAGAGAGAGGGATCCCTTGGGGGTGCGGGCAGGTGGCTCGGCAAGCATCGGTTAGAGCAGGATCCAGAGTAAACACGGCCTCAGGTCTTGGCCCCTAAAACCGGGTGGAAAAACTGAGCGCAGCATGCCGTCCCGGCTGGGCCCGCCGTTCCACTTCAGGGCCGACAAAGAGAGAGCGGGTTTCGGAGTAGAGAAAATACTTTTCATCAAAGAGATTGAACACCCCGAAATTCAATTGCCAGTTGTCGTCCAGGTTGTAGTAGCCCAGCAGATCCACCACGGTGTAGCCCTTGGGCACAAACGGAATTTGAGGTGGAGCGTTGGGGTTCGGTTGCACTACCTCCCGTTGCGGGTCGCGGGGATCCGCCACCAGCGTGGCCACCAACCTGGCTCCCCAGATCTGGCTGGGATCGTCGTAGTGCAGTCCCAGTACTGCCGTCAGTGGCTCAATGGAAAGGAGGGGTTTGTTTTCGGTGAGGTTATCCCCCACCGCCCAGGCAAAGCTGCCATTGAGGCTCCAGCCGGTCAAATTGGGGCTGAAGAAGTACTGCCCGGTGGCTTCTACACCATAGATGCGGGCCCGACTGACGTTCTGGCTCTGAAAGAGAGTCACCGGTGGAGGTGGCGGGCTCCCTGGCGGGCCGGGGGGTGAAGGCTCGGATCCCACCTCCCGGAAAGCCTCGATAAAGTCGTTGTAGGTGTTGTAGTAGGCGGCCAAGCTAAAGCTGGCCTGGGGGTAGATCCCCCGCAACCCCACTTCAAAGCCTTGGCTGGTTTCCGGTCGCAAGTTGGGATTGGAAAGGGTGCGGTAGCGGAAGAAGGGGCTGACCAGGTTGGTGAAGCCGCTGTTGATTTCGTTGTACTGAGGGGCCCGAAAACCGGTGTTGTACTGGGCCGTAAAGGTGAGGTTGGGATTAATCCTCCACACCAGGCCCACCTTGGGAGAAATGGCATCGGCAAACAGGCTGGCGGCTTCTGCCCCACTTTTCAAGAAGGCTTCGTCAGGGCTGGGGGTGAGGCGGTAGGTGTCGTAGCGGATGCCGGGGATGAGGGTAAAGTTGCCGCCCCCAAAGTCGATCTCATCTTGCAAATACAGCCCAAAGCGCACGGTATCGGAGTCGGGAAAATCTTTGGTGGGAAAAGTGTCCGGGGGGATGTTTTGGGTGACTGCCCCGGTCAGCAGGTTGGTTTGGAAGCGGTTGCGGGGACGTTCGTTGCGGGTGGTGGAGATCTCCATTCCATACACCAAGCGGTGGGAGAGATCCCCGGTTTGGAAGCGGCTCTGGGCCTGTACGCTGGCTCCCAGAATGTTGCTGACCAGCTCGTTGAAGGTATCCCGACGCACAGGCACGGGCCGACCTTGTACCGTGAGGGTGCGTTCTTCCACGCTGGGCTCCTGGGTGCGGGCCGGCTGGTAGTAGATCTGGACGGTGGCCAGCTCAAAAGCGGGGGTATCGGGGTTGGCGTAGCGATATTCCAAGCTGAGGCGGCTGCGCTCGGTCTCAATGGTCTCCCTGAAAAAGCGGATGCCGGGATCCAGGTTGCGGGGCGAAAAGGTGGTGGTGGTGCGGTTGTGGAAGTATTCCGCCGTCAGGGTGAGGCTGTCAAAGGGACTGAAGCGATAGACCAGCTTGGCCAGAACATTGTCTCCCTCCACCGTCTGCCGATCCTTGAAACTGGGATCCGCCTGGATATCCGGCTCTCTGGCGTCGCGGCGAGTGTAGATGAGCAGGGCCTCTAAGTTATCCTGCCGACCCGCCAAGCTGAGGGTGTTGACGTACCCTTGGTTTTTGCTGTCGTACTGGCTGGACAGGCCCACATGGCTGTCCCGTTCCCCCAGCAGATCGGCTGGATCCAGGGTGGTATAGGTCACCACACCCCCCAGCGCGTCGCTGCCGTAGAGGGTGGAGGCGGGGCCGCGGATAATTTCTACAGTTTTCAGGGTCTCCAGCTCAAAGGTATCCCGGCCAATGGTGAAGGGGCCGAAGGAAAATCGCTCCGGCTGGCGGATCCCATCCACCTGGATCAACACCCGGTTGGCGTCGAGGCCGCGGATGTTGAAGTCCTGCAGGCCGTAGCGAACGCTGCGCCGCACGCTCACCCCCGGCTCGTAGCGCACCAGATCCTGAATGTTTTGAACCAGCTCCCGCCGCAACCGCTCCCGGTCGATGACGGTAATGCTGGCGGGCGAGTCGGCCAAGGTGCGCTCGGTGCGAGTACCGGTTACGGTGACCTGTTGCAGGTTAAAGATCGGCGTGCCTTCCTGCTGGAGAGCCCGAAGTTCGGCCTGTAGCCGCTCCACCTCTGCCTGATCCCCCCGCTGGCGGGCAGCTTCGATTTGCGCCTCCAGCTCCCTAATCTGCTCTGGCAGGGTGGTCGGTGCAGGGGTGGCCTGGGCCAACAGCGGCGGAGTTGTCGAATCAGGGATCCGGGCATTGGGCTGAGCCTGGGACAGGGATCCCCAGCCCACTCCCAAACTCAACCCCAAACTCACCACCCGCCACCAACGACCGTTCATGCGCATAACCTCTCAGACTCCTCAAATCCACCCCAGGAAAAACTCACTGCAAAACCGGACAAACCCTCCCTCAGCACCCTGACACCGGCAGGGAGAGGAGCCTTGCTGCCGCTGGAGCTGTGCTGCGCAGGGGGCAAAGCTGTGGCCCTACCGGAGTCGAGATCCACTCCACCTCCAGGCCAAACACCTGTCGCACCCGGCTGGGGGTCAACACCGCCAAGGGAGACCCCAGGGCCTGCATCTGGCCGGATCCCAGCAAGGCAATCTGCTCGCTGTAGCGAATGGCCAAGTTCAGGTCGTGCAGCACCGTAACTACCGTCAGCCCCTGCTCCTGCTTCAGCCGTTGCAACAGCTCCAGCAGCTCCAGTTGGTAGCGCAGATCCAAAAAGGTGGTGGGCTCATCCAACAGCAACACCTGCGGCTCCTGCACCAAAGCCAACGCCAGAAAAGCCCGTTGCCGCTCGCCCCCCGAGAGGGTTTCCACCCGCCGCAGCGCCAGGGATCCCAGTCCTGCTTGCTCCAGAGCCCACTCCACCCGCTGCCGATCCGCCGGCGTCAACTGCCACGCCCACCAGGGCTGGTGGGGAGAACGCCCCAGACTCACCAATTGCCGCACCGTCAGCCCTGCCGGGATCCTCGGCTGCTGGGGCAAAAGAGCCAACTGCCGGGCCACCTGCTGGGGAGTGAGTTGAGTGTGCAGATCCCGACCGTCCAGGTACACGCGCCCAGCTTGGGGAGTCAGAACCCGACTCAACAGCCGCAGCACCGTCGATTTGCCCGAACCATTGGGGCCGACAATGCTCAGCCATTCCCCCTGTTGCACGCTGAAGCTCACCTGTCGCACCACCGTCCGGGATCCGTAGCCCCCGCTCAAGTCCTCGACCTGCAGGATGGGCTCTCTCATCGCCCCGCCCCCTGCTGCCGCAGCAGCCAGCCGAAAAAGGGAGCCCCCATCACAGCGGTGACAATCCCCACCGGCAGCTCTATCGGGCCCAAACGGCTCAGGATGTCGGCACCGCTCAGCAGGGTCGCCCCTGCCAAGGCAGAAAGGGGCAACAGCCAGCGGTAATCGGATCCCACCCCCTGCCGCACCATGTGGGGCACCACCAAACCGACAAAGCCGATCACCCCCCCCACACTGACAGCGGTTGCCGCCAGCCAAGCCGCCACCAGACCAATCACCACCCGCGTCCGCGCCAGAGGGATCCCCAAACTCACCGCCATCTCTTCCCCCAAGCTCAGCAGGTTTAAAGCCCGCGCCTGCCCCCATCCCAATCCCAAGCCGACCAGGATATACGCCCCGGCCACCTGCACCTCTGGCCAGCCCCGCCCGCTCAAGCTGCCGATCAACCAGGTGAGAGCCACCTGCACCCGGTCATCTGCCATCAACAACAAGGTGGAGCTAATGGCCCCAAACAGGGCGCTGACGGCCACCCCCGCCAAGATCAGCCGCTCCACCGCCAGTCCCGAGGGAGTACGCGCCAACCCGTACACCAACACGGTAGTCAGCACCCCGCCCACCCAAGCGGCCAGGGGCACCCAAGCCGTCCACTCTCCCAAGGTGAGCAACCCCACCGCCGCCAGGCCCGCCCCCGCCGAAATGCCCAGCAGGTAGGGATCCGCCAGCCCATTGCCCAGCATCCCCTGCAACAGGGCCCCTGCCATCCCCAGAGCCGCCCCCAGCAACTGGGCCAAGAGCGCCCGCGGCAGCCGCAACTGCCAAACAATCGTCTGCCGAATGGGATCCCCCTGCCCCCACAGGGCTTGCCAGAGTTCTGGGAAAGTCATGGGAACGGATCCCAAAGCAATCGAGACCAAAAGTACTAGGAAAATGAAACTCAATAGCAAACAGGTCAAACCGATTGGCGAGAGCAGCCGCTTTCTTTGCCCCCAGCCTCTGCCCCCCTCAACCTCTGTATACGGACACTCGCGATCGACCAGCACCGGGAAAACCTCTCGAGCTTTGCCCAGGAAGAGAGCCTTCTGAGGCCAAGAAACCCCCTCCGCCCGCAAGGGCGGGATGGAAAACTCAGCCAAGTTGGCCAGGCCTCCCTCCCGAGCTTTATTGAAAGTCAAACTCAACAAAACGTAGTCGCTAGAATAGCAAGGCTTCTTGGATGTTGCAAGTCAGTTTCAATAGCTTGTGCCTAAATTTCTCCCTCTTGCGCTTCAGGGCTTTTGGACAAGACCGGGCAGCGCCTCTGCCCAGCCATTCAGACTTACCTCAGGGGGGATCCAACTACCCTGAGCGAGGTCATGGCAACCAACCGCGAAATGGGAATCAGGGGAGAAGGGCTGGGGAAACGTCTCAAACTTCATCTAGACCTGGATCTAGAATGGCCCAAGCTGGTCGGCCCGAGTTGGCTAGACTCCGAACCTTCAGCCCATTGCTTGCCCACGTTTTGATGCCATGAGTTCTTCCGCCGAGCCTACTTGGGATGCCTTAGAGGTGGATCCCGCCCTGCTCACCCCCATGATGCAGCACTATGTGGAGCTGAAGCGGCAGTATCCCCACGCCATCTTGCTCTACCGCCTGGGGGATTTCTACGAGATGTTCTTCCAGGACGCCCAGCGGGTGTCGCGGGAGCTGGAGCTGGTGCTCACCGGGCGAGAGGCCGGAGCCATCGGCAGGGTACCCATGTGCGGGATCCCTTACCACGCCTTTGACCGCTATGCCGCCCAGTTGGTGGCCAAAGGCTATGCCCTGGCCGTCTGCGACCAGATGGAGCCAGCAGAGCAAGCCAAGGGCTTGGTGCGGCGGGAAGTAACACGGGTGATCACCCCTGGCACCGTCCTCGAAGAAGAGCTGCTGCAGGCGCGGCAGAATAACTACCTGGCGGCCATTGTGCAGCTCAAAGGATCAAGGCAAGCTCCCTGCCGCTGGGGCCTGGCCTACGCGGATGTCTCCACCGGCGAGTTCTGGGTGTGTCAAAGCGAGGGGCAAGAGCCTCTGGAGCAGGAACTGGCGCGGCTGCAGCCGGCGGAGATCCTGCTGCCCACCGAGGAGGGACTGGGCCTGGGTCTACTGCGGCCCGGGGATCCCCAAGGGCCTTTGGGGCTACCCGGCCAGTACGCCTATACGCTGCGCCCAGCGGAGCCTTTCGAGTTGGCGGTGGCGCGGGAGAACCTAATGCAAACCTACGGCCTGCGCTCTCTGGAGGGATTGGGCTGCGAGGGGCTGCCCCTAGCTATTCGAGCGGCGGGGGGGCTGTTGCACTATTTGGAGGAGACGCAAAAGAACCTAGTGCAGCCCTCTCCTCAGGGGGGCCATCCGCTCCTGCGTCCCCCTCGCACCTATCAGTTGACGGATTACCTCATCTTGGATCCCCAAACCCGCCGCAACTTGGAGCTGACCCAGACCATCCGCGAGGGATCCTTTGTCGGATCCCTGCTCTGGGTGCTGGATCACAGCCGTACAGCCATGGGGGGGCGCACTTTGCGGCGCTGGCTAATGCAGCCTTTGCGGGATTCGGAGCAAATCCGCCTTCGCCAAGACACCATCCAAGAGCTTTTGGAAAACCCTTCTCTGCGGGCCCGCCTGGGATCCCTCCTGGACTCTCTGTACGACCTGGAGCGCCTGGCCAACCGCGTCGCCTCCGGCACCGCCAACCCACGCGAGCTGGTGGCCCTGGGATCCTCCTTGGGCAAACTGCCCCAACTGGCCGAGCTAGTGGCTGAGGCCAAAACCCCCCTCCTGCAGAGCCTACAGCAAGTGGATCCCGCCCTGGTGGATCTGGGCCGCCGCATCGAGCACACCCTCCTGCCCTCGCCCCCGCCCATCCTTACCGAAGGGGGGCTGATCCGGCCCGGGGTGGATCCAGAGCTGGACAGGCTGCGGCAGCAGGTGGAGCAAGACCGCCAGTGGGTTGCCCAGTTGGAAAAAAGCGAGCGCGACCGCACTGGGATCCCCACTCTCAAGGTGGGCTTCAACAAGGCCTTCGGCTACTACCTCAGCATCAGCCGCGCCAAGGCCCACCAAGTCCCCAAAGAGTACATCCGCAAGCAAACCCTGACCAACGAAGAGCGCTTCATTACCCCTGAGCTGAAAGAAAAAGAGGCCCGCATTCTCACCGCCCAGACCGACATCAACCAGCAGGAATACGAGCTGTTTGTGCAGCTGCGCCAGCAGGCGGGATCCCAGACCGAGGCCATTCGCCAAGTAGCCCAGACCCTGGCTGCTGTCGATGCCCTGTTTGGCCTGGCGGAAGTGGCCGTGCAGCAGGGCTACACCCGTCCCGTAATCACCGAAGACCGCCGGCTGATCATCGAGGAGGGTCGCCACCCGGTGGTGGAAAAATCCCTGCCTCAGGGCCTATTTGTCCCCAACTCGGTGCAGCTGGGATCCCCCCACGGCCCCGATTTGATCGTCCTCACCGGGCCCAACATGTCCGGCAAGTCCACTTACCTGCGGCAAATTGGGCTCATCCAAATCCTGGCCCAGATGGGCAGCTTTGTCCCCGCGCGGCGGGCAGAGTTGGGCCTCTGCGACCGCGTATTTACCCGCATTGGCGCTGTGGACGATCTGGCTACCGGCCAGTCCACCTTCATGGTGGAAATGAACGAGACCGCCAACATCCTCAACCACGCCGGCGAGCGCTCCTTGGTGCTGCTGGACGAGATTGGCCGAGGCACCGCTACCTTCGATGGCCTTTCCATTGCCTGGGCGGTGGCGGAATACCTGGCCACTCAGGTGCGCGCCCGTACGGTCTTTGCCACCCACTACCACGAGCTCAACCAACTGGAGACCTTGCTGCCCAACGTGGCCAACTTTCAGGTGGTGGTCAAGGAATTGCAAGATCGCATCATCTTCTTGCACCAGGTACAGCCTGGGGGGGCAGATCGCTCCTATGGCATTGAGGTGGGGCGCATGGCTGGCCTGCCGCAGCCGGTAATCCAGCGGGCCGAACAGGTGCTGGCCTTGGTGGAAAAACACAGCCGCATTGGCCTGGGCTTGAGAAACCAAGGGAAAAGCCGCCTCGCCCAAAAGAACTCCAAAAAAGAGCCCGCTCCCAATGGGATCCCCGACCCTGCCGTTGGGGATCAACTGTCTTTGATCCCAGCACCTCTCTCTCCCGATTGGCCTTAGACTCCCCTACCCCTAATCCAGATCCCGTTCTTGCAACCCCAGGGCTGCAGCCAGCCCATCCAGCTCATCCCGATGCCCCTCCACCCACAGGTGGGATCCAGAAGCCGTTGGCGTTCGTTCCCAGGACGAGAGCGGGACAGAGTCCTCGTCGGCTTCCTGCAGTTTCAGGCGGATTTGTTCCGGGCGTTGGTTGCGCTGCCGGTAGTACCAACCCGCCCAAGGAGAAGCCAGCACCACCATCCAGGGCCAAGCTCCCCACCCCGGCTCAAGGGTCTGCAGCACCAAGGCCAAACAGGCCAGTCCCGTCCCCGCCAGCCCCGTCAAAAAAAGGGCCAGCCCCACGCTAGCCTGACCCTGCCCTGCAAAGGTGGCGATCCCCTCGGCATCGGCGGACTGGAGACGATAGCCACGCCTTTCCAAGTGCTCCCGTAGAGCGGATCCCATTTCTTCCAGGCTGCGACTGCTAAAGTAGAGGCGACTCTCCACGCGATCCTTGCCCGCAGCTCGCAGAAAAAAGAATAGACCGATGGCCAATAGAGTCGTCAACGCCAAGGTTGAAACCTTTTCCCCCGTCAGCGGCGCTATGGCCAACCCAAGTGCCTGAGCAGAGCCCAGTCCGCCCAGAGGAAGGGGGTTGACCTGTTCGGGGAGTCTGGCTCCCCCACAGCTGGGTGGGATAGGTGAATGGGAACAGTTCATCGAATAGAATCGAATAGATTGGAATAGGCAAAGCAATTTACACGCTACCTTTGAAGTTTAGACCCTCTAGGATGGAGGGGTTACTTCCCCCAAGGACGAGCTGCTGGGTTCACCCTGAGGGCAATACGCTTTTTCGCAGTGGCGGTGACGGTTGAACTGGGGGGATCCTACGCTGGATCTCATGCCTCTGAAGATGAGAAATGCAACTATAATTAAGTTATGATAAGGGACTCACGCTCTACCCGTTGCGTGATCCCTTCACTGCCACGTTAGCCTTTCTCTGTGGGGTATGGGCATGAGGTCGGGTTGAGGAAGAGGTCAATGTGTGATTTTCCTCCGAATGCCGCAAGGCGTTGAGCAAAGGGGAACACTTAAGCTTAACCCGCTCCACATCGTTTACTATCCCTCTCTCAGCCCACCGGACTGTCCACCCCTGTCGCTACATCAGCAACACCCTACATGTCTAACTACGAACCTGAACTCAACGACATTTTGTTGGATGGCCCCGCCGATCTCCTCGATGCTGCCGAAGAAGCAGAGGTGGATCTGGCCGATGGCGAGTTTCTGGAAGAGGAGCCAACCCGCCGCTCCACTGATCTGGTGCGCCTCTATTTACAGGAGATTGGTCGTGTTCCTCTGTTGGGGCGCGATGAAGAGGTGGCCCTGGCCCAAAAAGTCCAAGACTACATGAAGCTCTTGGATTTGCGTCTGCGTTTGCAGAAAGAGTTGGGACGGGATCCCACTCTTGCGGAATGGGTGGCCAAGGCTAACCAGTACCCCGAGTGGGCGCAACTGACCCCTGAAAAGCTGCAGCAGGTTCAGCGAATTGGCAAGCGTGCCAAAGAACACATGATCAAGGCCAACCTGCGCCTGGTGGTGTCGGTGGCGAAAAAGTACCAAAACCGCGGCTTGGAGCTGTTGGATCTGATCCAAGAGGGTACGCTGGGCCTAGAGCGGGCGGTGGAAAAGTTCGACCCAAAAAAGGGCTACCGCTTCAGTACCTACGCCTACTGGTGGATCCGGCAGGGCATTACCCGTGCCATTGCCACCCAAAGCCGCACCATCCGCCTGCCCGTTCACATCACCGAGAAGCTGAACAAGATCAAAAAAGCGCAGCGCAAGCTCTCCCAGGAAAAGGGCCGCACCCCCACCATCGAAGACATCGCCTCCGAGTTGGAGATGACGCCGCCTCAAGTACGCGAGCTGTTGGTACGGGTGCCCCGCTCGGTTTCTCTGGAAACCAAGGTGGGCAAAGACAAGGACACCGAACTGGGGGATTTGCTGGAAACTGACGACATTTCTCCAGAAGAGACCATGATGCGGGAAGCCCTGCATCGCGATCTACAGCAGTTGCTCTCGGATCTCACCAGCCGCGAGCGGGATGTGATCCGCATGCGTTTCGGCTTGGGGGATGGGCGCACCTATTCGCTGGCGGAAATCGGTCGCGCCTTGGATCTGTCGCGAGAGCGGGTGCGGCAAATTGAGGCCAAAGCCCTGCAGAAGCTGCGTCAGCCGAAGCGGCGCAACCGCGTGCGAGATTACCTGGAAGCTATCAGCTAGTTCCGGCTTGCCAACTTGCTCCCCCGGCGTCCTACCCGTTTCCGCAGTCGGGCTGCTACCCACTCCACTTCTGGGATCCGCAGGTAGAGAGCTCCGGCGGCGAACAAGCTTAGACCTAAACCCGCGGCCAGCCCGGCCCAAATGATGACGGTGAGCAGGGGAGACCCCACAATCTCGTAGGAGCGCAGTTGGGTCCACAGCCAATGGCTGAGCCCCCCGGCCAAGACGGTGATCCCCAGCAACGGCAGCAGGGCTTGTCCCATCTCCCGCCAAGGGATCCCCGGCAGGTGCCGGTGCAGCCGGATTCCCAAACCGATCAGCGCCACCAGATTAACCCCCGCCGTGGCCAGGGCAATGCCCGGCGCTCCAAAAGCCTGCAAAAATAGAAAGTCCAGTAGGGCATTCAGGCCAATGGCCATGCTGCTGATGCGCAGAGGCGTAGCCCCATCCTCCAGGGCATAGAAGATCCGCACCAGCACATCCCGCAGCAGGTAACCGGTCATCCCCAGACCATAGGCCATGAGCAGGGCTGCCACCTCTTGTGTCACCTCCGGCGTAAAGCGCCCCCGCTGGTAGGCCACTTGGACAATGGGCTCGGCCAAAGCCACCAACAGCATCGACAGGGGCAGGGTCACAATTGCCGTAAGCATCAGCCCTTGGCGGATACGCTGGCGCAGCTCCGGCCAACGGGATCCATCCCCTGCCAACTGGGCATAGAGAGGCATCAAGGGCACCAGCACCATGTTGGAGAGGATCCCCAGCGGCGTTTGTACCAGAAGCTGGGCATATCCCAAGTTGCCGATGGTGCGATCCCCAGGTACGAAAGAGGCAAAAAACAGATCCACATAAACATTGATGTGGATCATCCCGGAGGAGATCACCGCCGGCAACATCAGCAAGCCCACCGCCCGTACCTGCGGGGATCCCCACTCAAAGCGCAGGCGCGGTCGCCCCAGCCCTAACCGCATCTGGAGCGGAACTTGGGCCAACCATTGGGCAATGGCCCCGATGAGCACGCCCCAGGCCAGCAAAGTTGGGATCCCCGTCCATCCCAGCGTGACCAGGATCCCGATCACCGCCAAGCTGGAGATCAGCGGGCTAAGGGCAGGCAAGGCGTAGTGTTCGGCAGCATTCAGCGCTCCAAAGCCGATGCCAATCCACCCCGAGAGCAAGGCCAAAGGGGCCATGATCCGCAGTTGCGCAGCGGCCAGAGCATGGACTTCGGGGCTGGCTCCCGGCGCATTCAGGCGCACCACCCAGTCCGCTCCCCACCAAAGGCCCAAGCTGACCAGCAGGAGCAGGCAGCCTACCAAGGTGGAAATGGATTCCAGCCAGGCAGCCGCATCCTCCCTGTCCCGATCCCGCTGCTTTTTGAGGACACTGACGATGGCGCTGTGAAAAGGGCCGTTGATCCCTCCCAGCAGAATCAACAGAAAACCGGGCAGGATGTAGGCTACCCCGAAGGCGCTGTACTCCGGCCCCGAGCCATACACTGCTGCAATCAAAGCTTGGCGAATAAAGCCTATGCCCTTACTGAGCAAGGTCGCCCCGGCCACCAAGCCCGCCACCGACATCAACGAACGGGATGGCCCTGCTGAAGGAGATCCCCCAGGGATCTCTTCCTGAGTGGCAGACTCCTCCATTACCTTGTGTCCTGCACCCCAACCACTGCCTCAACAACAAACTGATCCCGGATCCCTCTTTGAATCCCAGGAGCCGCTTCCCATTATCGGGAATATCGAACCCTTCTGGGCAATTGTCGGGCATTAGCTGGATCCCTTGGGCAGGCAGCGAGCTTGTCAGGCCAACAGTTGCCGTTCCTGTTCCAGTTGCTGCAACAGATGCTCATCCCCACGGGCTTGAGCAGAACGGATGCGCTCCTGCAGCCGGTGCAGCAGGTTCCGCCGATGGGTTTCCTCGACCAAGGTCATGAAGTGCTTCCGAGAGGAGACAGCCGCTGCCGGGCTCCCTTGCACCTCAGGGATCCTTGCTGTTGCCCTTGCTCCAAAACTGAGGGCGGCACCTCGATACGGGAAGGCAAAAGACTGAGGCAGTGCTACAGCCACGGAGCCCAACCCTGGTGCCGAGCGGACAGATTCTGACGGCTTTGAATCGCTGCAGAGGGATGCACAAACTCATGGGCAATGCCTTGATAGGTCAGTTGCAAAGGACTCCGTCCCGCTAATGTGAACAGCAAGGGCCCAGAAGCACCACCGCTCACAGCAGCTCGTCGATCAGCCGGAGCACCTGCTGCAGCTCAGTGCCGGGGATCCTTTGATGTTGTTCCAGGTTGATCTCCACCAACTGTTTGAGGGCGAGGAGCTTCAGGTTGACCTCCACCGCCGCCACCGCAATGGCTTGTGCTGCCGGCAAATAGCCACTGGCCCCCAAATCCAAAAGGGCAGCCCGCCGCAGATGGATGTTGTGGTGATTCAACACCGACAGCAGGCGCTGAGCAAAAGTCGGATCCCCAGTGAGACGATAGCAGGCCCGCGCCGCCGCACATTGCAAACGGATGGAAGTGTGCTCTAGGTAGGGACAGATTGGCTCCAGGGCAGCAGCCACCTGCAGTTGTCCAAGAGCCTCGATAATGGCCTCTAGGGCGGCTTGGGCTTCTGTTTGCAGTCCTCGCTCCACACGGCGCAGCCCTTCCAGCAAAGCGGATCCCAGCTTTTCCACTTCGTCGGGATCCCTATGGAGGTTGTTGGCAAAGGCAATCTCAACCAGTGCCTGGGCAGCGGCTGCCACCACTTGGCCATCGGAGCAAGACAAAGCCGCCTTCAGGGGAGGGATCCCGGCGAGGGATCCCAGTTTACCCAAAGCACGAGCAGCATTGCGCCGCAGCGGATATCCCCCTTGAGCGGTGCGATCCGTTTCATCGGCCAGGGCCTCGATCAGGGCCGGGATCCCTTCGACGATGCGCATGCGTCCCAGCCACCAAGCGGCATAGTAGCGTTCCCCCGGATCCCCGTGGCGCAGCTTGGCGATTTGTCCAGCCGGGGTGAGATCCACCGATGGATCGGGATCCAGAGGAACAGCAGTGGTCATGGAATCGACAACGGAGAAGACACCGAGAAGGGATCAAGCGCTGCGGACACTGACGATCTTGGCGCCCGATTTGAGCAACCGCTGCATTGTCGCCGACAGTTGATCGGCAGAGACGAAGATCTGCTGGTTGGATTTGCGCACTCGGCTGGAAGTGGCCAGCGCCGAAGGCGGATTCAGCAGCCGGGTCACTTCCACACAGAACATGCGATCCGACTGGCCCGTTGGCGGCCCCAGGTGTTTGGAAATGGGGCTGGGCGGCAGCAGGCCCCGCACCCCAATGCGGCGAATGGCCGGGGTAAACCCGGTGGCCAAAGGCATCATCAGACGGGGTCTGGGCCCTTGGGAGCGATCGTTGTTGGCGTAGCCCCCGTAGAGAGCGAAGAGATTGGTAAAGTCGCGGGTGGAATGAGCCTTGCGGTATTCAAACCCACGCGGGTAGGGGACGATGTTGTCTCCAAAAGCTTCTAGGTATTCTGGGCTGTCGATGTAGGAATCGATCTCCGCGCTGTGGCCGCCAGATTGGTAGATGTCCAAATGGCGGGCGATGTCTTTGGGGCTGGTGGGAGCGCGTCCCAGCAGATGCTTGAAATTGAGCTCGATGGCCCGGGTTTGCGAGTTGGGGTAGAAAAACCGCTTTTTGTAGGCTTCGGACTTGGCGATCCATCGCACAAACTCCCGCACCGTCAGGCTGCCCTGGCGCAGCAGCGATTCCGCGCTGGCTAGCTCCTTCCTATCGGCCCCAAACAAATGGTCGTTGCCCAGCACCTGACGATAGATGGCCCGCAGCACCGCATTGAGCTGATCCTGGCTGGCGTTGGGGCGCAACTCCAGTGGGGTGGTCTCCGTAATGCCCCGGATCCCCATCCGGCTTGCCGCTGTAATTGCACTCATGCTAATTCCCCCGATTGAACTGAATGGACACAGATTGAGAACAAGCTTGCGTTTAGGGTCATTTCGATTCAAGCTAGGACATTGCACCCACACCTAAAGTGTTGGTTGCGTCGTCGCGTCGGCGTTGCGGAGCAATAATGCAGGGGGCCAAAAGGCTTTTCAAGGACTCCGTCCCGCTGGCGCGATCAATAGCCCAGGCGTCTCACCCTAGCCTGAAACGACTGTAGAAATCGAAAACTAAAATTAGAAATCAAAAATCGGCAGCCCCAAGCTGCAGAAGAGCAACAGTGGCGCCTTCCTATTGGGGAGACTGATCCGCAAACCCACGTGGTCAAACGTATCTCTCCGCAACGTAGCAGGCTCACCACCGTTGCCCTCAACAACCTTTCCTCGCCATCCCCCCTGGTTTATGGGATGAGCCAACTGGCTAGCCGGCGTCACCCTTTTAGAGGGATCCCAAGCTCCAGAACTTAGCTGAGCGCGTTGATGGCGTAGTCGATGTAGGTGTTGGCCTCGGTGGCCGCTTGCCCGGTCAGGCCGTGGTTGGCTTTGATGTAGCGCAGGGCTTCGATGAACCAACTGGGGGAGAGCTCAAAAGCGGCGTTGATTTCGCGGATCCCGGCCAACTGATACTCGTCCAGAGGACCGGTGCCACCGGCTACCAAGCAGTAGGTGATGTAGCGCAGGTAGTGGCGCACGTCGCGGGCGCACTTGTCTTTGCCGGCTTGGGTGTGGCACTGCCCACCGGGTTGGGTGGTGTAGGGGAACTTGGCGTAAACCGCTTCGGTGGCACCGCGCACCAGCTCGTCGGCACGGCTGCTCAGAACTCGGGCGGCTTCCATGCTGGCGGCAGCCCGCTGAAAACGGCCATTGATGGCCTGCAATTCGCTGTTGCTCAGGTAGCGCCCTTGGCTGTCGGCAGTGGCGATGGCGTCAACAATTGGGGTTTGCATGATTCAAAACGCTCCTTTACTTAACTCAAGCTCAATGCAAAAAACAAAGCAAAAGATTCAAAGTCTCAACTGCAAAATCGCTGCAAAACAGGTTACTTTTCCAGGGATCCCCTGCCAACCCGAGTTGTCTTAGATCCCAGAGAGGTCTTCACAACTGGATCCGGACACAACAGAAACTTCAGTCCACAAGGGATCAAACCACAGCAGCAGCAGCGCGATCGAAGTAGGATTCGATTTCGGCAATCAGAGCGCTGCAGTCACCCCGGGTGATGCCGTTGGGGTCGTTTACCACAGCCACTGCAGCCTTTTTCATCTTTTGGATACCGTTGGCCACTGAGCTGCCGGGGGTGCCCAAGGCTTGATAGGTTTCCCGCAGGCCGTTCAGGCAGCGCTCGTTCAGCACACTGGCATCTCCGGCTGCCACTGCGTAGGTGATGTAGCGGAGAATAATGTCCATGTCCCGCATACAGGCAGCCACATTGCGGCTGGGGTAGGCAGGGCCACCGGGAGCGTTCAAATTGGGCTCCTCGGCGAACAACTGACGGATGGCATCGGTCACGATCTTGGAGGCATTGCTGGTGAGGCGGTTCACAGCGTCCAAACGCTTGTTCCCCTCGGCAATTACCTGCTGGAGAGCGGCAAACTCGTTCTCTCCCAAAAAAGCGCCTTTGGAGTCAGCTTGTGCAACCACTTTGCCAAATACATCGTTCATGGTTTTGAATCTCCCTAGCAAAAGTAAAAGAGGTTATGAATCCACATTCCCTGCAACGGCCCAGAGAGCACCTGCCGGCCAGGAATGCAACACCGCTTGGATCCCCAGTGCCGAGAGGTGCTGTTTAACTCACAGAACCGCCGACGGGATCGAAGCCGATAGAACCAAGATGAGCAAGCGAAGCTCGCTCCCAGATCCAGGCCTTCATCCAAGGGATCGGACTTGGGCTAAGGAGCCTCAGCCGCTGCTGGCAACCTCAACTGGGCAGACGAGGAGAAGCTGGCTCGCCTTGTTTCCAGTCTTTTTCTACCGCGAAGGCAAGAAGCGATGAAATCAAAAAATGTAAATCGGCTTTACCTCGCGCAAAAGGTCTTAGATCGGTTTCCAACCTGCTTCCCATCTCGGATCCCAGGCTGTTCTCCCTGTCCTTCGCGGGAGTAGTTTTTTACAAAAGAGAATGTTTCTTTGCCTAGCTTTACAACATGAACAAAGATGTCAGCCCCGATCGCGGCTTTGCAGCTTGCAAGGGATCCATTTTCAGTATCGGAGCGAACATTCTCATAAAGGATACATAATTTAACACTTGCTGCAATCCTCGGTCGGGCCTGAGGTTGGGGCAAAATCTGAGAAGGTTCCCCTTGCTCTCCGGAGATTTTCGGTACATACCTTTACAGAATTCTCGATGCCCGCTTATGTCTATTGAGTCGGATCGCACTCCTTCCCCGGAGCTGCTGCAGATGGCGCGCTGGTTGGCAGGAGACTTCAGCAACCAAGAGCAAGCCTGGGAAAATCCACCGTTTTTCGCCCAGATCCGGGTGGCCTATCGCCCCTTGCCGGCCCACGTTTTGGGCGGGATCGGCTTTTATGTGGAGCAAGCCTACAGTGGCCATTTGGAAGATCCCTATCGGCAGGCGGTGGTGGAATTGACTCAGGCAAGCGCTGGGATCGTGATTCGCAACTACCGCCCTCTGGAGCCGCAGCGGTGGCGGGGCTGTGCTCGGGAAAGGGCAGACCAACTGAGTCAACTGCAGGCTGCCGACCTAGCCTATCTAGAGGGGTGTGATGTGCATGTGAAGAGGCAGGGATCCCTCTTCATCGGCGCGACGGAGCCGGGGTGCCGGTGTTGCGTGGTGCGCAACGGCCAAGCCACCTATTTGCAGACCACCTTGCACCTGAGCGAGAGCGAGTTTTGCAGCCATGACCGAGGGATGGATCCCATCACCCACCGACAGGTTTGGGGGGCCCTGGCGGGCGCTTTTCGCTTCCAAAAGGTAGTCGATTGGCAGGCGGAGCTAATGCTGTAGGCTGCAGCCCATCCAGCCCCACAACTCCACAGTTGACAGCGCTATTGCGCACTCTCCCTCAGCCAGCTTTGTGTACACTGTCCTTGGCCGGGATCCAAATCCCCCAGGTTTGAGCGTGCTGTTTACCGGTTGCAACCGGGCTAGGCTCCTTTTAATTCAGTGTGGGTGTTCAATGCAGGCGAGGTCGGGCCCAAAGGATGAGCCACGGTCTGGGTGGGCTTGGCACAGCCCTTGGGGAATGGTGATCGCCCTGGTTGGGATCTTGACCTTGCTGCTGCTCGGTGCCGGCTGTTCTGGCCAGGGGGAATCTGTGGCTTCCCCCCCTGCGTTGATCCCTCTCCCACCTCAACCGGGAACCGAGTCGATTCCCATGCCGGTGCGTACCCTGGGCAACAGCCGCTTCAAGCTCCTGGGCCTGACAGTGGGGGTGGCCGGGAGCGGAGCTGAGGTGTTACTGGATACCGGCTCGGCAGGTTTGCGCATCATAGCGACAGCAGCAGGTCGCTTTGGCCTGGAGCGGACGGGGATCCCTTCCACCGTGACGTTTGGAGATGGCACGCAATTTATCGGCGTGTTGGCCCGCGCCCCCTTCAGCATAGGCGGGATCCCCAGTCGAGAGCCGGTAACAATTCAGTTGATCGACCAAATCACTTGCGTGGAGCCACTGGTGGCCAACTGTTCCGACAATCTGTTTGGGCCAGGACGGCCTTTTGCTGGGATCCTAGGCACATCCTTGGATGAGCGCAGCCCCAACCGGGAGCTGTTTAGCCCGCTCACCCGTCTTCCGGGCAATTTCCGCTCTGGGTACATTATTCAAACGGAGGGCTTCAACTCCACCCAGGGCCTGTTCACGGTTGGCCTAACGGCTGCCAACACCGTCGGCTTCAATTTCCGGCAGTTTCCCCAGGTGGGAAGCTTTCCCGACGGCACCCCCATCTGGCGGGATGAGGCTTTACAAGTGGCCTACAGCATCAGCAACACTTCTATTCAAAATGCCCTCAGCCCCACCGTTTTTGACAGTGGTTCTTCCGACATTTTTCTCAATGTCAGGCTGTTGGGGGCAGCTCCTTTCTCCACCTCGACCTTGCCCCCCGGCGCTGAATGGCGAGCTGTGCTGGAGGGGGCTTTTGACTACCGCATTCGGGTTGGCTTTCCCATTACGCCCAGCTGGGATCGGATTTTTGTTAACGGCAACCAAGGAGTGCAACTGTTGGGCATGCCACTGTTTTTCAACGCCGACGTTGCCTTTAATATTGAAGGCGGTCGGATCGGCTTTCGCCTACGTTGAGACGAAGTTGTTTTCAACATCCAAAAGCATTGGGATCACTTGCGGAGAAGAACTTGCCATGTTCGGCCGAGCCTTGAAAACCGGGAACAGCACGCTGCACAGATGGCCTTGGGTTTGGGGGCTACTGCTGCTCTGTTGGCTAGGGCTGAGCGGGCCGGCTTGGTCGATCAGCTTGGGGGATCCCTTGCCGGAGTGGGCTGAGTCTGTGCAGGTGGGACGACAGCGGCTGCGCGGGGTGGAGCAATACCGCGGCCAGGAACAAATCCGCGCCTATGGCAACGAAGCAGGACGGGTGTTTTGGATTCAAATCAACAGCAGCGCTGACTTGCCCCCGGATTACCGAGACTATTTGGGCGAATACCAACAATTTCTGGTAGAAGCTGTAGAAGTGGCGCCGTTGCGAGCCCGACGGCTGCGCTTCCGCCAGGGAAATCGCAGCGCCGAGTGGCAGGTGGTGGGCATGAGCGGTCGGTTTCAGGCGGAGGCGATCAGCAGAGATTTGGCTCCGCCAGGGTTGTTTGGAGATCCCTCCTGAAGAGCAGGAGAATTAGAGCTTATCCTAGAGATCCTAGAGAGAAACTTGAAACTAGAGTCTGCCAATGAATTTACTCCAGAAGAAAGTTGAGGTTACTCTTAATCGCTTCTTCGTCAAGGAGCTAACTCAAGAAGAGCTCACCTTCTATGAGTATAGTTGCAGGCCAAACCCTCTTCCAGATCTAGGAGAGGAGCAGAGGGCTCTCTCCAAGATTTGTAATCAGCTAGGTGTAATGGCTGTTCGTCTGGGAAATCGCATCATAACCCGAGAAAAAGTTCCGGCCAGTAAACTCAAAACAGAGGAATGGGAGTTGGAAGAGCTTGGTTCTAAGGCTCTAGATTGTACAGACCCTACAGAGAGACAGGCTCTAGAAACTTTCGAGCGCAAGAAACTAGATTGGAGTCTAAGATCTAAGTACAAAAGAACAGAGATTGAGCGATCAACAGGAGGAGGATTGATCTGGTGGGTTACGGGTCTGGAAGGAGTAGAACGGATTGAAGGAGTAAAACCACTTTGCGGAGATGGGTGGGAGGTTCACAGAGGAAGAGAGCTAGACGTTGTTATTAGACAAGATAAGAAGCTCTATCTAGAGATCGACATCCGATACCATTTCTACAGCCCATGGACGCTGCATGAGTGGCTGGAAAATTACCCAGATTTCTCAATTGAAATTGTACGAAACACATACAGGACAAAAAATAATAAATACCCAACTTGGGAGTATCGAGGCATTATTTCCAATCAGTCGCCAAGGGAAGTATGGTTAGCGGAGCTAAACACTAGCTTAGCGGATTATCATGTACAGAAGTACGGAGCAACTCCAGAAGAAGTTGATGGCTCTCTGGTGGTTCAAGTGGTCTCCAGAGAACGCAATTTCAGACAAAAGGCAGAGCCTATCCTTCATCTATCGCGGAGACTGTCGCCTGTTTTAACTTTGGAGATGCTAGCAAGTATAGAAGATCAAAGATGGACTGGCAAAAAAGTTAGCTCCTTGGTTAGCGAGCACATCAGAAAAAGTTTAGAAGAGAGATTGAAAGAGTCTAAAGAGACCGCAAAAACTATTATAGAAAATGTCTACAATATTTCTGACTTTCAGGCTGATCCCCTAAAAGCAGAAGGATACATTATGCCAAGTCCAAGGCTATTGGGGTTTGGTCATAGACAAGTCCAAAACCCCGCGAGAGTTAGGTACCAAGGATGTGCAAGAGTTGGCGAGACAAAGTTTGGACTTCTAAATCTTGACGATAATAAACGTGAGTATCCTACTGAGGTTCGCAAGTGCCTACTTGAAGTAGCTAAAAAGAGCGGAGCAAGAGTTGAAATAGACTTTTACGCAACCCGTCAAGATTTGCCTGAAGGCGACCTTGCTCAACAGAGGTTTTGGCAAAGCTGGGCCGACAAAGGGATCAAAACCGTTCTGGTTGTCATGCCCTTGTCGCCTAATGAGCACAAGCAAAAGATCCGCTTGCAAGCACTTCGAGCAGGAATAGCAACTCAGTTTATGATTCCTGGAGCTGACCCCTACAAAGCTCTAAATGTCGTACTAGGACTTCTGTGTAAAGCTGCGTGGCAACCCGTGTTGCTTGAACCCCTCGATCATCCTGAGTGCTCCGAGCTTACCATTGGTTTTGATGTGGGGACGAATCGAGAGCTTTACTACGGAACCTCTGCCTTCGCGGTACTGGCCAATGGTCAAAGCTTAGGCTGGGAGTTGCCCGATATACAAAGAGGAGAAACTTTTTCCGGCGAGGCAATTTATCAAACCGTGTCCAAGCTCGTCAATAGATTCTACAACAAATTTCATCGATACCCTAGAAAGATTCTTTTGATGAGGGATGGCTTAGTTCAAAGAGGCGAATTTGATAAAACAATTGAGGAACTAAGAAAAGAAAAGATTGCTGTGGATATTGTTGGGGTGCGCAAAAGTGGCGCGGGAAGAATGGGGATTCAAGAAGAAGGCAGATATAAAGATGCTGCAATGGGCACTGTCATTTTTGACCATGAACGAAGGTCATTTATGCTCGTAACAAGCCAGCCCATTAAGAAGTCCTCGGTGCCAATTGGCAGCGCAAGACCGCTGCGAGTTGTCCATGAACACGGCAACACTCCTTTGGAAGTTCTGGCTATACAAACTTACCATCTCTCCCAGCTTCATCCCGCCAGTGGTTTTCAAGCCTGTAGGCTTCCTTGGGTATTGCACTTTGCCGACAAAAGCAGTAAAGAGTTCCAGCGCATTGGCAACAGCATTTTTAGTGTGCTGCAGAACATAAACCGAGAGAAGTTGATTGCCGTCTAGCCAAGGGAGGGGATCCCCACCTGCCGGCCTTGCTAGGATTGGGGGGGTGGTTGGTGTTGCAGCTATGGAGATGAATGAGGTCTGGAAGACCTTTCTGAGCAATCCTGTTCCGTTCTGTGGCGGTTTTCTCAGCGGCCTGCTGCGTTTGGATGTGAAGCAAGATCCGCTGCGCAGTTGGCTGGAGTCCCAGGGGCTGAGGGTGGAGGAGCCCCCGCCTTCCGGTCGCTCCGACGGCCCCCAATCCATTTCCATTGAATAGGCGTACTCAATCGGCGGGCAGAGAGTAGGGATCCCTTCCGAACGCTTTCTCTCAGGTGTGGGAAGCACTCTGATCCGGGCACAAGCAGCGACAAGAAGGGCAACAAGAGCAGGGTTGCGAGGTGAGCTGATGTTCCCTGAACAGTCCCAATTCAGGAAGTGGCAGGGATCCCTTCGAGGCTGGGGCTATCTCGGCGGGGTGGTGTTCCTGGCAACGGGACTGGTCGGTCTGCCGTCAGGGGATCCAGCCGTGGCCCAATCGGCTCCCTCTTCTCTTGCCAGCCCTAAGCAGGATCCCCAAGCTTGGCTGGAGCGCTACAACGCCGCTCTAGAGCAATTGCCCCCTTTGCCCAACTTGCAATATCGCCAACAGGTGCGGGTAGAGGGATCCCAAACCTTCACAGCCACGTTGGATGTGCTCTACCGCCGCGACGGCAGTTGGCAGGCTTGGGTAGCCGAAGGGGATCGCATCCGCCTCTTGGATTCGCGCCAATTGGAAGTGGTGAACCAGTCGGATCTGCTGCAGCTGTATTCGGTGTATGTGAGCCGACCGGAAGCCCTCTTGCCCTCGGTGAGCTTTTACTTGAAGGCGGATCCCAGCCGCTACCGCGTCCTCTCCTCAGAACGGGTGGATTTGGCTGGATCCCCTGTCCAGCACTTGCGCCTAGAGCCCATTCAGGAAGGCCAGTTGCGGGAGCTGTGGCTGGATCCGCAGTCGGGGCTGCCGCGGCAGGTGTTGCTGTTTTTGTCGGGGGTGTGGGGGCAGGCCTATGTCCTGATGGGGTTTACGGCGGTGCCAGCTCCCGAGGGAGGGGAGCGCTACTGGCTGCCGGAGAGCACCCGCATCAATTTGGGCTATGGCTTTTGGACCCTGGAGGGCCTGAACCGCCGCGTGTTCAGGGGATCCCTGTCCATCCAGCATGACTACCAGGACTACCGCATTTTGCCAGAAGGGACGCAGTTGCGCTTTTTGCCTTCGCAGCCGCCGGTGGATGCGCCGCCGGTGGTAGCCGGCCTGCCGGGGAGCGCTCCTCAAGCGGAGTTGGGAGATGTGCGGGCCTTGGGAGTGGATGAGCAGGGCAACCAGCAGTTCAGCATTGGCCTGGGCCGGCGCTCCAGCCCGGACAATTCCTTGGAAGACCGAATCGTTGCTTTCAACCTAACCCGACCCACCAGCCGCAACGCCCTGACCCAAATCGATACTTTAGCTCTTTTGCCTCTGGGGAATGGCCAGTTGCCCATCTATCTCTTCCAATTCGACACCGGTCGCCCCCTCTCGCCCCTGCAGGGGGTAGAGCGCCCGCAGGTGGATCCCAACGAGGTCTTCGCTCCTAAGCCGCCAGCCATCAAACTCTTTGGAGATTAGCTCCCCAATGCTGATAGATGCTGCCTATGGGGTGATCCCCATCCTGCCCCACCCACCCGCCCAGGAAGCTCCCGGACCCGGCTCTTCGCATTTGTATCTGCTCATCCAGCACCAGAAGGGGCATTGGGCTTTCCCAAAAGGGCACAAGGATAGCTCCGAAAGCGACCTGGAGGCGGCGCAGCGAGAATTGCGAGAGGAAACCGGCTTGACCGACTACCAGCTTCTGACCCTGCCCGGCCAGTCTGACCCTTTGACGCTGCAGGAAGCCTACACCTTTACGGATCCCGAGGGGAACCGAGTGGCCAAAACCGTTACCTACTACGTGGCCTTGTTGCCGCCCCAATTTCCTCCTCCGGCCCTGCAGGTGCAACCGGAGGAGGTGGCCGCCTACCGCTGGTGCTCCTACCCCGAAGCCTTGGAGCAGATCAGCTTTGAAGAAAGTCGGCAACTGCTGCGCCGCTGCCAAGCCCACCTGGAGCAGCTTTGGAAATTGGAGAAGACCTAAGTTCCG
This sequence comes from Thermostichus sp. OS-CIW-33, assembly GCF_054059615.1. NCBI lineage: Bacteria > Bacillati > Cyanobacteriota > Cyanophyceae > Thermostichales > Thermostichaceae > Thermostichus > Thermostichus sp. OS-CIW-33. The sequence continues at coordinate 103,670 of NZ_JBSSCH010000003.1, read as the reverse complement.
TATTTTTACGGAAGAGGTTTATCGGGGTTACCTTTATCTTGTCTTGCAGGCTTTCCGTGGGAAGTTCCCGAGTAAGAAAGCCAGCAGACAATCTGAGAGCTAGCCTTCACCTTTAGAGATTGGCTGATGAGCAATAGTCATCGATCTCCCCAGGAGGAGAGTTTTTCTGAATACGGATTGAACGCTGAAACTGCCTTTGAGTTCGTGCAGCCTTGGCCGTCTTGTTGGGCTTGGCTCATCTAAAGATCTCGTCTGGGTCAGGGCTGGGCTTGAACTGTATTCTGGAAAGCATTTTTTCACCGGCTTGTGGGGTAGCTAAGACTTCAGTCGTGTCATCAACCTCAGCGCAGGAAATTGTCCGAGCACGTCCTCTCGACCCATGAACCGTCCCCCCGTCTGTACAGAAGTCTCGGCCCATCTGCTGAACGCAGAGGTCAGCTTCACAGGAGTTGTTCGGTATTTCAGTGCCTTGGACAAAGGGGAGGGGCTGGGCACTTGGTCATTGGTGTTTCACCAAGGTCGCCTGGGGTTTGCTCACCACAGCTTGGAGCCCTTGGAGCGCTTGGATCGCCACCTGCGTCGGCTCAGCCATCAAGTCTTTTCTCTGACTCGCCAAAATTGCCTACGCATCCATCGGCAGGTGGAGGCGCTATTGGCTCAGGAGACTGGGCCTCTACCTGCAGACCTTCTGGGGCTGAGTTGGATGGTAACGGAGCAACTGCTGCCTTGGGAAGCTGCGCGCAGGTTGAATGCTTGGATCGGCGAGGAGGTGCTGCAAAATCTGTTGCTGGTTCCAGGGGGCTTTCAGCAGGAGATCATCCCACTGGACAACGTGCCCACCCTGGGCCAGTGGGATGGGGGATCCCTGCTCGACCTGATCCAGAAGCGGCTACGGGCATGGCAATCTTTGGGGCCTGAGATCACCTCCCCCTACCAACGGCCCTACTTTGCCAGCCGGGCCCAGGCAGAACGCCTTCCCGCCGAGCAACAGGAACGGCTAGGCCGGTTACTGAAGGGGTTTAGCTTCCGCCAGTTGAGCGCCCTTCTCGATCAAGACGACCTCCAGATCGCTCGCCGCCTACATCCTCTGGTCAAAGCCGGTATCCTTGTCCTGCGGGATCCCCAGCCCCCCTTTGATCGGCTGCCCAAAACCTACTCGGCCAAGCTTGAGACAGAATCACAGCCCTCAGAAACTCCTACCGTCCCTCTTCACCTGGCCAACGGGCTTGCAGATCTAGGCCCATCTCCCCAAGCCTCGAAAACCTGGATTGTGGCCTGTATTGACGACAGCGAAGCCATGCTCAGCGAGTTGCAGCGGTTGTTGGAAGGGCACAACCTGGTCATTCACACCATCAGCGACTCTTTGAAAGCCCTGATGAAGCTGACCACCCTCAAGCCAGATTTGATCCTGCTGGACGTGGGTATGCCCAACGTGGATGGCTACCAATTGTGCAGCCTCATCCGCAAATCCTCCGTGTTAAAGGATGTGCCGGTGGTGATGGTCACAGGCCACAAAGGTCTGATCGATCGGGTGAAGGCGCGCCTGGCCGGTGCCACCGATTACCTGACCAAGCCCTTTCGGCAGGAAGAATTGCTGCAGATGGTGTTTCGCTATCTCAGCTAGGGATCCCTCTAAAGGTTCGTCGAAAAAGAGATAAGGAGATGTCGATCATGGTGAAAGTTCTTGTGGTGGAAGATGTGGCCTCGGAGCGACAGCTCATCAGCGATTACCTCCGCTCAGAAGGCTATCAGGTGGTAGCGGTGGCCAACGCCCAAGAGGCATTGCAGCAGATCCGCAACGACAAACCCGATGTGGTGCTGACGGACTTGGTCATGGAAGGCATGAGCGGGCTGGAATTGTGCCGCCAAATCAAGAAAAACCCGGAAACCCAAAAGTTGCCCGTTGTGGCCTGTACTTCTAAAAATCAAGAGCTGGACAAACTCTGGGGCATGAAGCAAGGGATCGATCTTTATCTGACCAAGCCTTTTACCCGCGAAGACATTTTGCGGGCCGTGAAATCAGTAGTGCTCAGCCCGAGCTCATGATTTTTGCCACTCCTGTCCTTGCTGAGCTGCGCCTCCAGTTAGGATCCCTGTGATTATCACGAATTGTTCTCAGGAGATGTCTTAGAATTGGCAGAGCGAGAACGGCAATGGCGGTAGCTTTCTCCCCACACAGCCCTACTTCTACCCGTACCGGCGAGCTGTACTTACATCTACAGTTGGGGGTAGACTGTCGGGCCCTTTTGCCCATGGCATTTGCCCAGGAAGCTCTAATTGTTGGCCCGCACCACTTTACCCTTCTCCCCAACCAGCCCGCATGGGTGCTGGGCTTGTTCAACTATCGCAATCGCATTCTCTGGGGACTGGATCTGCCGCAATTTCTCGGCCTAGAGCCCTTGGACTTTGGGCAGCCCGAACACCACTTGGTGGTGATGCGCCCAGAATTTGGGGGCTCTGCATCGCCAGTGCGAACAGGCTTGGGCCTGGCAACCCAACACGTGAAAGGAGTAGCTCGAGTGCCCGCCGAGGAGATCCAACCCTTAACAAAAGCCCAGGCAGCACAAAACAACTTTCGACTGGAGAACTTCTACGACTCTTGCAAAGGGCTGGTGTTGGAAGGGGATGAGCCTCTCTGGGTGCTCGACCCTCTTGCCATTGTCCAAAAGCTCAACTCAGTTGATTCCTCGGCAAACCCTTGATCTTGGCGACCTTTTCCCCGACTTACCCTCACTTAAAGGCAAAATTCTATGGTTTCCTTCCGTCCCCTCTTTCTCAGGCCTGCTCCATCTTCCCGGCCCCAACGCAAAGTCGCGGGATCCCGCCTGGCCCTGGCAATCAGTTTTCCTCTGGGCATCAGCTCCCTGCTGTTTGCCGTCTCTGCCGGCAGCGTAGCCCGCACCTATTTCGAGTTCGAGCCGGCGATCTCGCGGCAGTTCACCCTGCAAAACCTGAGCGATCAGGTGATCTATTTGGATGAAGTCTTGACCATGTCTGCCCGCATGGCCGCTGCCAGCGGGGATCTGTCCTGGGAAGAGCGCTACAACATCCATGTCCCTCAGTTGGATGAGGTGCTGGCGGAGATTCAGCAATTGGATCCCGCCTCTTACGAAGCCTATGCAGCCAAAACCACAGCAGCCAACATCAAGCTGGTGGAGTGGGAAGTGCAGGCTTTTGATCTGATTCGGGCCGGCGAGCAGGAACGGGCTTTCAACTTGCTGCACAGCCCTGAGTACGAAGAGCAAAAGCGCATCTACGCCGAAGGGATCAACCAAACCCTGGAGGCCATTCGCAGCAACATTCAGGCCAGCGTCCAGCTTTACGAGCAAAATCTGCTGCAGGCTTTGATCTTTTCCGGCATCAGCTTCCCGATTCTGCTGCTGAGCTGGGGGATCATTTTGATCCTGGTGCGCAACTTTGTGCGGGAACGCAACGCCACCTACGAGCGACAAGTTTCCGACACCCGACTGGCCCAGCGGTTTGCCGATATTGCCCGGATTCGCCAAGAGCAAGAGCTGATCGATCCCCTAACTGACTTGTTGGGCGAGATGCGCCAGCGCTTCGGTGCCGAACGAGTGGCCTTCTATCGCTTGACCGCTCCCGAAGAGGCGCAGGTTATCGCTGAATCTCACGACAGCCGCCTGCCCGACACCTTGGGCACCCTCCTCCGCAGGATCCCGGCTCCGATCCAGCAGGCTCTCCACGGCGGGCAAGTTTACGCTTTTGGCCCGGTGCCTAGGCCAGATCTGGGCGCCGACTACCTGCAGAGGCTGGCCACAGCCCAACTGAAAGCCGAGATGATAGCGCCGGTGGTGCGTGGCGATGAGCTTTACGGTTTTTTGGCAATAGGCCGCGCCCAAAGCCAGAGCTGGTCTGACGAAGAACAGAAAACCTTGGCAGAGCTGGCCAACCGCCTGGGTCAAGCTTTGGGTAACCTGGGGGCGCTGGAGCAAAAAGCCGTGGCCGCCCAGGAACGGGAGCGGTCGGAAGCGCTGCAAAGAGAGCTGCTGCAGCTTATCAGCGAGGTCACAGAAGCCTCGCGGGGGGATCTCACGGTGCGGGCGCAGCTAACAGCCGGACAAGTTGGCATCATGGCGGACTTTTTCAACGTCATTATCGAGAGCTTGCGCGACATCGTGATTCAAGTGCAGCAGGCCGCCGGTCAAGTCAACCAATCCATTGGTCGTGACGAGGCAGCCATTCGCGAGTTGGCCGAAGCCGCTCTCCGACAGGCCACCCAAATCGAAGAGACCTTGCGCTCTGTCGAGCAAATGACGCTCTCAATCGAGGAGGTAGCCGATAAAGCCCAACAGGCCGCCACCGTTGCCGAATCTGCCGCCGCCACGGCCATCAACAGCAGCTTGACTATGGATCGCACAGTGCAAAACATCCTGCAACTGCGGGAAACGGTGGCCGAAACGGCCAAGAAGGTGAAGCGGCTGGGGGAATCTTCCCAGCAGATTTCCAAGGTGGTGTCCTTGATCAACCAGATTGCGCTGAAAACCAACCTCTTGGCGGTGAACGCCAGTATCGAGGCAGCCCGTGCCGGCGAAGAAGGGCGAGGTTTTGCGGTGGTCGCCGAGGAAGTCGGGGCACTGGCGGCCCAGTCGGCAGAAGCCACCCGCGAGATCGAGCGCATTGTGGAAGGGATCCAACGGGAAACCGGCGAGGTGGTACAGGCGATGGAAACCAGCACCGGCCAGGTGGTGGAGGGAACCCGCTTGGTGGAAGCAGCCAAGCAGAGCTTGGGACAAATTGTGGAAGTCTCGCGGCAGGTGAACCAGCTCTTTCAGGCCATTGCCCGCTCCACCGATGCCCAGGCAGATGCATCTCAAACGGTGCGCCAGTTGATGCAGCAAATCGCCAACATTGCCGCCCAGACGGCGGCAGCCTCGCAGCAGGTGGCCAACTCTCTCCAGGCTACGGTGGCGGTTGCCCGTCAGTTGCAGACTTCTGTGTCCACCTTCAAGGTGGGGGAGGCGGTTTAGCATGGGGCCGAATCCCACTTCCCTCGACCCACGCGAGTGGCAGGTTAGGCTGCAGTTTTTGGACGAAGCCCAGGCTTACCTCGACACCCTGGAGGCAGGGGTGTTGGGCCTGGGATCCCAGAGTTTGGATCGCCCCCGTTTGGATCGCTTGCTGCGGGCTGCTCATTCCATCAAGGGCGGGGCGGCCATGATGGGCTTTCCGGTGCTTAGCGACTTGGCCCATCGCCTGGAAGATGGTTTCAAGATCTTGCAGGTGGATCCCCAAAAAGCCGACCCCGCAGTGGAGCGCAACCTCTTGGCGGCGTTGGATTGCATGCGCCAAATAGCCCAGCAGCACCGCCAGCAGCGGCTTTTGGACGAATCTTGGCTGGCAGAGCGGGTGCAGCCTCTTTTCGATCAATTGCGAGAGCAGTTGGGAGAGTTGCAGCCTGAGGACAACGTCCAAGTCCTGGCAGCAGAGGCCGGGGGCGATATGCGGGTGCTGCTGTTTGCAACCGAGGTGGAGGCCTGTCTGCAGCGGTTGGAAGGTGTGCTGGCCCACCCCGAGCAGCCCTGTTTGCGGGAGGAGTTTCTCATTGCTGCCCAAGAGCTGGGGGCGCTGGGGGAAATGTTGGATCTGCCTGCCTTTGCCACCCTGTGCGGCTCAGTAGTCCAAGCTCTGGAGACGCTGCCGCCAAATGCCAAGGAGCAGGTGTTGCCCGTTGCTCAGGCGGCTTTACAAGCTTGGCGACGCTCGCAGGCCCTGGTGCTAGTCGGTCAGGTCGCTCTTCTCCCCAGCTCCTGGGATCCGGCAGAGCCTCCAGTTTCCCCCCCGCCAGAAGCCCCTCCCCCTGCAATGGCAGGAGCCACCGAGCTGCCGGATTCGATTCCAGCCGGGGCCAAAAGCGCTGCCGAGATGCTACGGGTGCCGGCTCGCCCTCTGGAACAGTTGGGGGAGCTGTTGGGAGAGCTCATAGGGGAGCGCAACCGCTTAAACAGTCGCCTGCAACGGCTGCGGGAGCTGGTCAGCTTGTTCAAACGGCGGGTTCGCACTCTAGAAGAAACCAACAGCCGCCTGCGCAGCAGCTACGACCGCGTCGCTGCCACCGTGCCTGCTTCTGTGCTCTTGAAAAAAGAAGGGGATCCCGGCCTGACCTTGGCCGATACCTTTGACCTCTTGGAGATGGATCGCTATGGAGAGATGCACCTGCTGACCCAAGAGGTGATGGAAACCGTTGTGCAAATTGATGAGGTAACCCACGATATCGACACCACCCTGCAGGAGACCGAAGGCAGCGCCCGCCAGCTCAGCCGCCTCTCCAGGCAAATGCAAACCCGTCTCGACCAGGTGCGCATGCAGCCTCTATCGGATTTGACGGATCGCTTCCCCAGAGCGCTGCGGGAGCTGAGCTTAGCCCATGGCAAGCCCGTGGAGCTGCGGGTCTTGGGGGGATCCACCCTAATCGAGCGCTCGATTTTGGAGGCCTTGGCGGATCCCTTGTTGCACTTGGTGCGCAACGCCTTTGACCACGGCATCGAGGCTCCAGACACCCGCCTGGCCCAGGGCAAGCCGGCCAAGGGCCTCATCGAAATTGCCGCCAGCCAACGGGGCAACCGCACTCTGATCACGGTGCGAGACGATGGGGCAGGGATCTGTCTGGATAAAATCCGGGCCCGCGCCTTGCAGATAGGGTTTTCCGCTGCCGACCTGGCTGAGGCCAGCTCCCAGGAGCTGCTGGAGTTGATCTTCCAGCCGGGCTTCAGCACCGCCGAGCGAGTCAGCGAGCTATCTGGACGGGGAGTGGGTCTAGACGTGGTACGCACCAACCTGCAACGAATTGGCGGCCAGGTGCAGGTGGAATCTTGGCCGGGACGGGGCACGCTGTTTACCCTCACTCTGCCCGTTTCTTTGAGCGTCACCCGCGTGCTGCTGACAGAATGCCAGGGGTTGATGTTGGCTTTTCCGGCCAACGCAGTGGAAGAATTGCTTATCCCCCCGCAGTTGCCTGCCGATTCCTTTCTCTGGGAAGGGGAGCAGATCCCTTTAATTCCTGTGGGCCACTGGTTTCGCTTCGCGCGCTGGCAGCCTCGCCGGGAAATTGACGAGACCCCCCTTCTCGACCGACCTGTGGTGCTGCTGGTGGTAGAAGACAACCGGCCCTATGGCCTGTTGGTGGATCGCTTTTGGCGGGAGCAAGAGGTAACTCTGCGCCCGGTGGAGGGAGGTCTGCCTCTGCCGTCGGGATTCTCCGGCTGTACGGTTTTGGCCGATGGGCGAATCGCTCTTTTCGTGGATCCGCCTGCCCTCTTGAGCTGGCTGCTCGCCCAGCGGGATCAGCCCTGTCAGTCGGCAAGGGATCCCCTTCCCCAGCCCAGGTTTGCCGCCCAGCCCACCCTGCTGGTGGTGGAAGATTCGGTCAACGTGCGCCGCTTCTTGGCCATGACCCTAGAAAGAGCAGGGTTCCGGGTTGAACAGGCTCGCGACGGACAAGAGGCCCTCGAGCACTTGCAGAGAGGAATTCCCATCCGAGCGGTGATTACCGACATTGAAATGCCGCGGCTGGATGGCTTTGGCTTGCTGGCCCAGATTCGTGCCCACCCCCTGTATGACCAGCTTCCCGTGGTCATGCTCACCTCCCGCAGTGGCGAGAAACACCGCCAACTGGCCCAGCGGCTGGGAGCCAGCGCCTACCTCTCCAAGCCCTTCCAGGAACAGGAGCTGATCCAAAAGCTGCGGCAACTGCTGCAACCAGCCTCTTCGGCACCTTCCACCGGCGTTTTGATGGCGAGGTAGTCCATGCCCCTGCTTTCCCCTCTGCGCCTGCGTCGTCTGGCTCGGCAAGAACAACTGAGAAACCGGCAGACCTTGATTACTTTCCAACTGGGCTCCTACTGCTTCGGCCTCCCTGTTGATCGGGCGCGGCGAGTTTTTAGCTGGGCAGAGTTTCAGCTTGCTCAGGAGGGCGGCCCCCAGCTTTTGGATACCGGTCGTTTGTTGCTGGGCCGAGGGATCCCTTTTCAACCGGAAGGGGTTATTCTGTTGCAGCCAGGCAGTTCTGAGGACGGATTGTCCGACCAGATCGACAACCCAGAAACAGGGGCTCTGCCCATTCCCACTCAGCCCCTCCTGCGCCGCCTGACATCCTCCCAGTTGCAGCCTCTCCCCAGCCGCTATGCAGCTCAGGCCCGCCAAAGGGGTATTGTGCAGTGGATCCCGCCAGTTGAAGGTCAGCTCCCCCTGTTGGTGTTCGACCCTCATCTCTGGCCTGCCTGTTCTTGAGAAGGGAGAAGGGGCAGTTGCAGCTCTGGATTCTCCACGCGGGTTAGCTCCCAGCGGAAGTGCTCCCCACCCCGTCGCTGCCAATTCAATCGGAAGGGTTGCTCCAAGGCGTTCACCTGATCCCGCGTCAGGTTGGCTAAGGGGCCGCCGGATCCCTCGATCACAAACCAGAGAGTGGCCTGTCCTTGGCGACTGGGATCCCCTAGGTCGAGCTGCACCTGCAGCGCTTGGGGTTGGAGGCGCAAGCGAAAAAATTGCCCGAAGATCTCGCGGCTGTAGGCCAGCGCCCGCTGCTTATCCAGGCCCCAACCATCGCTATAGGCCTCAGATACCAACATCTCCACCTGATCCCAGTTGCGCTGCTCCACCGCCCGCAGCAATCTCTGGGTGTGGGCCCGGATTTGCCGCTCGGGCCGCCCGTAGTGCCAAAAGGCTCCCACCCCGATAGCCAAGACGACGGATCCCACCACCCCCCAGCGCAGCCAGGGGGGAAGGGGTGAAGGGGGAGAATGGAGAGAGGCAGACAAGGGATCCCTCTTGGGCTGCTCCCTCTAGCCTACGGGATCTACATGTGAGAAGATCAAAGTCCCATCCCCAAATCTGTGCAGCCTTTGCCGGTCACAGCACGCTCCCGAAATTTAGCCAACCGGTCATGACCAAGTCCACCGACCGCCTGCTGCTGGAGTTTGAGCAGCCTGTTGCCGCCCTGGAGCAACGAATTCAAGAAATTCGGGCCTTGGCAGAAGAAAACGACATCGATGCTTCTGAGCAGATTCGCCAATTGGAAGCCAAAGCCGAAGAGCTGCGCCGCGAGATCTTCAGCCAGCTCACGCCAGTAGAACGGCTCCAGGTGGCCCGTCACCCCCGCCGCCCCACCACCCTGGATTACGTACAGACCATCTGTGACGACTGGTTTGAGCTGCACGGGGATCGCCACGGCCAAGACGATCCGGCCATTGTGGGCGGGTTGGCCAAGCTGGGGGAGCAGCCGGTGATGATCCTCGGCCACCAAAAGGGCCGCGACACCAAAGACAACATCCACCGCAACTTTGGGATGCCCAATCCTGCCGGCTACCGCAAAGCCCTGCGGCTGATGGAACATGCCCACCGCTTCGGCCTGCCCCTGCTCACCTTCATCGATACGCCGGGGGCTTACCCAGGCGTTAAGGCGGAAGCCGAGGGCCAAGGAGAGGCCATTGCCACCAACCTGCAGACCCTTTTCCGGCTGGAGATCCCCATCATCTGCACCGTCATCGGCGAAGGGGGATCCGGAGGAGCATTGGCCATTGGCATTGGCAACCGCATCCTGATGTTCGAGCACGCCGTCTACTCCGTGATCTCGCCGGAAGGCTGCGCGGCTATTCTCTGGAAGGATGCCAAGAAGGCTCCCCAAGCGGCGGCAGCCCTGCGCATTACCGCCCAAGACCTGCTACAACTGGAGGTGATCGACGAGATCCTGCCAGAGCCGGTTGGCGGCGCCCACCGCGCGCCCTTGGAAGCTGCTCAAACCCTCAAAGAGGCTCTTCTCAAGCATCTCAAGGAACTTTCTAGCCTGAGCGGGCGAGAATTGCGCGAGGAGCGCTACCAAAAGTTTCGCCGTATGGGAGCGTTTCTGGAGCTTTCTGAATAGACTTATGCATCCCTGATTTATAGTCGTTTCAGATTAGGGTGAGACACCTGGGCCATTGATCGCGCCAGCGGGACGGAGTCCTTGAAAAGCCTTTTGGCCCCCTGCATTATTGCTCTGCAACGCCGATGCGACCAACATTTTAGGCGTGGGTGCAGTGTCCTGGTTTGAACTGAAATGACTATATTTGGGGTTTAATTTGGGGTTTATTCGAGGGGAGAGGCCCTTTAGGAGCTGCTCTGGGATGAACTTCCGAAAGCACTCCGCGCCCTCAACCTGACCAAGAGGGGGCTAACTCCTACCAGGTTACCCGATCCCGCAGCTGCTCAATCCGGGCTGGGCCAATGCCATTGACCCGTTGCAGATCCTCCAAAGAGGAGAAGGGGCGGGCCTCGATAATGCGCTGCGCCAGGGCGGGGCCAATGCCGGGCAACTGTTCCAGCTCCGCCGCCGTGGCCGTATTCAGGTTAACGCGAGGGGATCCCCCAGGAGACGCCACCGGAAAAGCAACCGACGGGGAAGGGGATCCCGCCTCAGGAGGAAGAACGACCTCGACTTCCAGCAGCTCCGGCTCCGGTTCAGGCAAGGAAGCGGCAACGGGGACGGGGTTGGGGCAGCGACGGGACGCCTCTTCTGCCTGCTGTTGCAAGCGGCGGCTGGGGCCAAAACGGGCCTCGGCCATCAGCCGGTCGAACTCCCGCACAAAGTGATCCACCACTCGGCCATTGCGGATGATCAGGAAGTTTTCGTCGTTGAGGTGGTTGGCCGAGACCGACCAGTTGTTGGATCCGGTGATCACCGTGGCCTGAGGAGTGCCGGGATCGATGATGGCAAACTTATGGTGCAGCTTATCGCCGGGGGCGAGGTTGGGTATGCCTACAGACTGGGCCGGCAGCGTCCAGGGCAGGCGCGCCGCCTCCACCTGGCACTTTTCGTCGGGGAGCAACAGCCCCCACATCTCCAGGGTGCGGCTGTAGTCCCGGAAGGCAAAACCAGGGTCGAACACCCCGCGGATTTCTACGTTGCGCTCCTGGCGCAGTTGCCTGAGTTGGTTGGCAATGCCCGGATCCGTAAAGACGAACAGAGCCAGATCCACCTGTTGCCGGGCTTGGGCCAGGGTGGCGGCAATAATGCCGTTGGAGGTGGCTTCGTAGGGCAGGGAGCGACTGGCAGGAGAAAAGTGAACCCCCACAATGGCATCGTCAATGTACACCGTTTCCAGGGAACGCTTGAGCTTCTGCACGCCGAAGCGGCTATCGGTCAAGCCACCGGGGCCATCGCCCCACATGAGATCGAATTCCTCGGTGTAGAGGCGGGCCAGCTCCGGGCTGTCCAGCAGCAGCAGATGGTTGGCATTGCCGACACTGCCAGGCGCATCAAAGTCCCCGTGAATATCAGAGAGGGTGAAATTGGCCGAGCCGGTCAAGACTTTCTGCCCGTCGATCACCACAAATTTGTGGTGCATCAGGCCACTGCCCTTGGAACCATCGGCGGTATCGTCCAGCCAGGGCACCTGGCCTCCATCCAGCAAGGCGTACACATCTCGGCTGGCAATCTCCTCGGGCGAAAACCGTCCATCGCGGTTCACATCCACCAGGTTGCGGTACTCCTCGAACTTGCGACGGCTGCGCTCGTCCAGCGCCCGCACTTCGGCAGGGGTGAGCTGGTGCCAGGCTCGCACGTAGGTGTTTTCAGTAATAAAACGCACAGGGATCCCCGCCTGCCGCCGCTCCACTAGGGCTTGGGCAATGAGCGGTAGGTTCAGCTCTTGCACGGCAATATCCACCGACTGCCGAGCGGAGCGAATCTGGGAAATGATCAACTCTTCCAGGTTGTAGCCGTAGCGGCGGATCTGGCGGTAGGGATCCCGATAGGTGCTCTCCCGGCTTTGGTTGAACTCCACCCGGATGCGGGGGTGCTGCGGCAGAGGGGCCAGGGTGGGCAGCTCCGGCTCTTGGGGGTAGGGTCTGGGCCGAGGACCCACCCAGTAGCCGATCAAGACCAGAATGAGAAGCAGAGCAGCCCAGGGCAGCCAGCGGCGGAGTTGCCGCAACCACGACGGGATCCCGTTCATGGCCTTTCTCCTCTCCAGCAATCACACCCCCAGGATACCGAACTTTATCGCAGCCACTTCTGGGGCAAGGTGTCTCTGGGGGGTATTCTCACCTATCACGTGGTTCCCGGTTTGGCCCCTTCCGACGCCCTCAGAGCCGGCCAGCAGGTGGCGACCTTACAGGGATCCCCGGTGACGGTCACCCTCGAGGGAGGACAGATCCGCATCAACAACGCCAAGGTAGTTGTGGCAGACATTCAAGCCTCTAACGGCATCATCCACGTCATCGATGCAGTCTTGATCCCGCCGCGTTAGGAATTGGGCCACCACTTCGGGCATCATAGAGGCATCGAGATCCAGCACTTTATTGGGGAGATTCAGCGTGGAGCGGCCTAAGTGGGTAGCAATCGTTACAGGGATCCTGGCCATTGCTCTGGGGGTGGGCTACTTGCTGCTGGCACAGCTGTTGGATTATCGCGGGGGCGAGTTTTTGCCGGCACCGCTGGAGCCGCCGGCGATTTTGGGAGAGGGGATCCCTGGCTCATTGGGCCGGTTGAGCTGAGGGTGTTTTTGACTCCCCGCTCCCTTCTCTGGTCTCTTGCTCAGCTACTTCTCAGCAAAGCTCTTGACAAAAAAGCTCTCGACAAAACTGTATGCTCAGCTACAGCAAGCCCTATGCTGGAGAAGCGACTCGGATGGCTCAGCAATTTTGGGTTGCTTGATTTGAAGATTTGGGCAGGCTGTGGGTTGGGATGGTGTTGTCGCGCTCCACTTGGGTGTGGTTGTGGGCAGGGCTGGGTTTGGCGGCCCTGAGCCAATATCTGCAGTGGGTTGGCGGGATCTACAGCTTCGTGGCTCCCCACTCCGAGCCTCTTGCGGATCTGGTGGTGGGCGCCATCCTTGGGGGGACAGCAGCAGCAGGTCTGGCAGCGCGCCATTGGTGGCAGCAGGCTGGCCGACGGCAAAGTGCTCCAAACCAGCGGACACAACCGCTGCGGCGGGTTAAGTTAACTCGGAATCAGGTGCAAGCCGATCTGGAAGATGCCGATCGCCTGATCCAGAAGCTGCAGAATGACATCAGTCGCCGTGCCCTGCGTGCCAAGCTGCAAGAGATCAATCAGCGGCTTAACCAGGAGGAATTGCATCTGGTGGTGTTCGGCACCAGTTCCGCCGGCAAGACCTCGTTGATCAATGCCTTGATGGGCCGACCAGTGGGCGAAACAGCCCCCACCCTGGGCACCACCCAGCAGGGATCCATCCACACCTACCAATTGGAGGGCTGGAACGGCCCCATTTCCCTTACCGACACACCTGGGCTGCTGACGATTGGGGGAGCAGGTGAAGCGGAAGCCCGCGCCCTGGCCCAGAAGGCGGATCTGCTGATCTTGGTGGTGGCCGGAGACCTGCTGGCTTCGGAATATGCCGAAATGCTGGAGTTGGCCCGGCTGGGCAAATTCGCCATCCTGGCCCTCAACAAAACCGATCAGATGCTGCCGGAGGATGTAGAGACCATCTTGGCCCATTTGCGCCGACGCACCGCCGGTGTGATCCCCGCCGAACAGGTGGTGGCCATCGCCGCCGATCCAGAACCCCTGAAGGTTCGCTACTACTCCGAAGATGGCTCTGTGCGGGAAACTTGGGAGCCGCAGCCCCCCGATACGGAGGCCCTCATCCAACAGATGGCTCAACTGCTGCAGCAGAAGGGATCCCACCTGCGCTTGGCCAATGCCTTGTTGCAAACCCGAACTCTCAGCGAAGCCGTCCAGCAGGCCCTCCAAGAAGAACGTCGCCAACAGGGTCGCCAGATCGTGGAACGGATGCAGTGGGCCACCGCTGCTGCCCTGGCGGCAAACCCTCTTCCTGCTTTGGATGTGCTGGCAGGAGTAGCCATTCAGGCGCGCATGATTGGGGAACTGCACCAGGTGTTTGACCGACGCATTACCTTGCGCCGGGCCCAGCAAATTGCCCAGAGTTTGGCGCAAATGGTGGTGCAACTGGGGGGGCTGGAGCTGGCCACTCAGGCTTTGGGCTCTCTGCTCAAGGCCAGCCCCTTGATGGTGATGGGGATCCCCCTGCAGGCAGTGACGGGGGCCTATCTGACACGGGTGGCGGGGCTCAGCTACCTAGAGTGGCTGTCTTCCGGGGATCCCTGGCAAGAGGAAATCCTGCAAGAGCGGGTTAGGCAGCAGCTCCAAAACCGTCATCCTCTGGCTTTTCTCACCCAACTGGCCCGCCAAGCCCATTCCAATAGCTAGTCCAAGCATCCGTCTTTTCGCCGCCACAGGCCCAACCTATCCCGTTCTCCGCCCGCTGCGGAAAATCCATTACTCCATTACACTGAATACAGCTTTCTAAATACAGCTTTTTCTGATACAGCTTTTTCTGGGCTTGACTTTGTAGAAGTTCTGTAAATCAGCGGGATCCAAGTCACAGAAGAGAGAACATTAGGAACATTAGTCAGTGTTGCCGGAAAAAGCTGCCCAGGTCTTATCATGGGTCAAACCAAGCCCATCATCCTGTAGTCTGCTGCCCTAAACTGGCTCCGTTGGCACCTTATGTCTTCCCCCAACCTGACCCTGCCCATTCAGTGGATTGATGTGGATTCAGGAGAGGTGGTGGAGGAATGTCCTTGGCAGAGTAGTCCCCATCCGGGCACCTACGTCCAACTGGCAGAGCAGCACTACCTAGTTCTGGAAAAGCGTCATTCCTACCGGCTCCGGCAAGGCAAATACCACCTGTGTGGGATCCGCGCCTTGGTGCGTTCGGTAAACCCACCGCAGGAAGCAGGGAATTGCCTGGGGGATCCCTCCTGTCGGTTTAATGCTCACTCGCCCTTGCTGCGTTGTGCCGTCAACCCCAGCGGGCCCTGTCAGGGCTGCCCCCACTACGAGTCGGCCCCGCGTTGCTAGCCCTCCAGCTCCAGAGCCAACACCTGGGTCAGCGCACGGTTGGTCTTTTCGCGAAACTCGGCCACGCTCACCCGCCCCAACAAATACACAGCCAGCAACATCACCGCCGCCTCTGTCCCGAACACCGTGGCATAGGCAAGTATTGGCGAGCCGGGAAATAGGATCCGCCCCAGATCGAGCAAAGCCCCACCAAGTAAGGTGGAAACCGCCTGGGACATGGCCTGGGCCAGACCCCAAGCCCCGATAAAGGTGCCTGCCGTCTCCGCTGCCGTCAAGTCCAACATGAGGCTAATGGCGCCATTGGTGGTGATCCCAGAAGCCAAACCAAACAGGATCATGCACAGTTGCAACAGCCGTGGATTGCCTGTAAACCCTGAGGCAATGGTCAGCCCAAAAGAGATGGCCACCAGCAGGCAGCCCAGACGAGCCGTTGTCTGCTTGCCTAGCTTAGGCACGATGAAAAATCCGGTCAGCACAATCCCTGCCAAAATACCCAGGCTCCAAAAGGCATTGAGTTGGGTGCTCTGGGCCACCGTCATGCCAAACACCTCGCCGCCATAGGGTTCTAGGATCGGCTGTTGGATAAACAGGCCCATGGTCATCAACACCAAGAAGCCGAAAAAGATCAGGGTTTGGCGGCTGGCGGTCAGCACCTTGATGGCCGTACCCAGGGTGATTTGGTCTTCTCGTCCGGCCAAGGTGGAACGGGATCCGTAGCGGGAATAGCGCTTTTCCACCCCCCAGGTGGCAACCACCCCCAGCAGGATCACCACGGCTGGAATGATGATGAAGAGGCGATTAATGGTGCTCTGCAGGTTGTCCGGATCCAAGCCCCGCAGCAGCACCGCCGAGCCAATGGCCCCGCCGGCAATCCCCACCATCAACATGGACCAGACGATCCCCACCAACTTAGAGCGGTTGTCCTCGTCTGACACATCCACCAGCAGAGCCGCAAAAGGTGTGGAGCAGGCGCTGAGGCAGAGACCATAAAGGGCAAACATCAAACAGGCCAAGCCTATCCAGCCATAGGTGGCTCCAGACCAACCCGTAGCCGCAAAGCTATCCCCCAAACCCCACACCACCTGCACCCCCAGGAAGATGCAGACCGCAAACAGCACCGATCCCAGGCGCACATAGCCGGTGCGATGCAGGCCAAACAGGGGCTTGGCATCCGAGAGCTGCCCAAACCAAACCCGAGCCGGGGAGACCAACTGGTGCATGGCCAGGGATCCCCCCACCACTGTGGCCGGGATGGCCAGCAGCTCTGTATCGATCATGACACGGTTCAGCACTCCCAAAGTGAGCAACGACATCATTCCCAAGCCCATCTGAAACAGGCCCAGGCGGAACATAACATGCAGCGGCAAGGGCTGAACCTGCGCCTGAGGCTCTGGAGAAGTTGAAGTTACAGAAGCGTTGACCTCGGGATCCCGGCGAATACTGGCCATGATCTGGAATATTTCGAAAGGGTGCTACAGCTTTTTATCGTAGCCCAGGCGGCCTGGGATCCCGGCAAAAGCATGGGGTTGCCAAAAGTGAAACCGCCACGTCCTCTCCCCTTTTGGGAGCTATTGTCAGGGTATAGTCCCCCAATTTCCAATCCTCAGGAATATTGCTATGCGCGCCCCCATCCCCTGGCTGCTGAGTTCACTGAGCTGGGTGGGCATTTCCCTGGCCGCTCCGCCGATGGTGTCTACTTCTCAGGCAACCCCTATGGATTTTCCCCTCCACCAGTCCCTTTCTTCCCCCTCGCCTTCAGAGTGGGCAGAGTACTTGGCCTACAGGCAGGTGATTGACCAGACGATCTCCATGACCTGGGATCCGCAAGCGCGAGCCTTGGCAAAGCAGTATGGGCTGGATATCGTCAACATCACCTGGGAAGATACCGGACGCCACAAGGGATCCGCCCTTGGCCCCAACATCAGCGACATGACCATCCAGGTACAACAGCTCAACCCCAGAACGGGTCACTACGAGCTGAGCTTGATGCCGGTGATCCGCTACCCCAACTTTGCCGATCTGTCTGCCGACCTGCCCCTCGACAGCCTACAGGTGCTGGTGGGCAACGAAAAAGGAAAACCCCTGCAACCCGTGTCGTTGCGAGAGCTGCTGGGGAATCTGCGCCGCTACTTACATGATCCCGGCTCTTGGGCCGGCAACCGGAACTCCCTGCTGGCTCCACGGGATAGCCATGTGTTGGTGAGCGCCCAGGCCGCCTTTTTGCCTATCCCTGCCGGGGGCTCCGCTCAATTCAACCCGGTGCTGTTCAACTACCAATCCTATCCCGGCAACCCAGCCGTGCTGGCAATCTTGGCCACCCGCGAGGGCACCAGCATTACGGTGATCGAGAACCGCACCGAAGATAGGGTGGGCGGGGCTATTTGGGGCCAGCGCCTTTTCTTCAATCAAAACGGTGAACGGGCCAGCCTCACCGGGCAGCGCCTCAGCGATTTTCGGGCCGAGCAAGCCGCCAACCCAACCCCCAGAGATCCCCATTCGGCGGAAGTAGCAGAAGAAGCCCTGAACCTGGTGATGGTGATCCAAGTACCTCTCCAGCAGCGGCAGCCGCCGCGAAGGGAAGTTGAGGATATCTCTGTCAATTTCGGACCCGCAGCCGACCTGGCCGGCCTCAGCAATGTAGAAGCCGCTGTCATCGGACATGGAGAGGTAGAGGGCCCCTTCACCGAGATCAACAACCTGGACATCGAGCGGGATCCTCGCTTTCCCATTCGGGTCACGATCCAGTTCTACAAAGCCACCGACAATGGCGTGGTCTCCGCCGAGGACATGGCCCAAATCCACCATCAAATTGCCCGCGTCTACCGAGAGGCCGACTATGTGGGCAGCTTGGTGATTCAGCCGGATACAGGCCGACCTACGGAGTACAACCGCGACGCAGAGACAGAGCGCCCCTTTCCCTTTCCTTGGTTTCCTTGGTGGCCGCGACGCTAGGGCCTGCTGCGCATTTTTCCCACAACCTGCCGCCAGGTGGCAACATCTTCTCGCGCCTGGGTTTCTCCACTACACTGACTACTGACCTGACGCCAAGGGGAATGGGTGTCGGCCCGATATCCTCGGCAAGGTCAGGGTCTGCAGAGACAGTTGCCAAGGTCTCATTTCTTGAGGCCATGGTGCTTGTCTGTGCCAGCTCTTGCCCAAGGCAGTGGGGAGTTTTTCCTGCAACACTATGGCTGACGCAGTTCCCGTTCGGCGCTACGACCTGTTTGTGCAGGCTTCCCGGCTGCTGCAGCGCTACCGGCAGCTCACGCCGGAACTCCGTCCGATAGGGCTAGAGGTGGCCCTGGCCATCCAGTATCACCGCGCTCAGGCCGGATCGGGATCCCTGCTGCCTTGGGTGGGATCCCCTCGCGGACTGCCCTTGCAGCAAGTGGCCCAGCGCATTTGCGACCCGTTTTACAGCAAAACCCACCCTCTTTTACCGACCTTGCCCGAAACCGGCGAGCCTTTGGTGTGGCCTCTGTTCAACCAGGGGGAAAACGGTTTGATCCGGCCCCTGGCCCCGAGCAAAGTGGGCGGGAAACTGGCGGAACGGCGCTGGCTCAAAGCCTGCAACAGCCAGGAAGGGATCGGCTGTCATGCCTTGGCGGCCCACTTGTGGCAAGACGAGCGCTTTTTGGCCGAAGACCGGGATCTCTGTCCTTTCCGCCTTTATGACGGGCGCTACCCCTTGAGCGTGGATCAAGGGCGACAGACTTGCGGCTTTGACGATCACCCCTGTGGCTGGCAGCCGGGACACCCCAAAATGTTGCAGGTGGTGGGCAAAGGCAAACAGGCCGAGATCCTGCTCCCCCACTGGACGGATGACATGTGGGCGATGCTCATTCCCTCCCATCGTCCGCTGCCGATTTACCCGCTCTTGGTGATGCTTTACTTTGGCCAGGAAACTTTGCAAAAGGGGCGGAGCAGCCTCTCCATCGAGCAATTTCGTCTGGATTTTCAGTTTAGCCAGTCTCAACTGCGCCTGTTGTTCGACACCCACCCTGAGCACCCCTTGAATCGACACCTGCTTACCTGGGCTCAGCAGCCAGAGGTGGAGTGGGGATCCACGGAACTCTTGCCCCAGATGCCGCCCCTCCTGCATCAACCTGCCGGGGGCAAGGTGGTCTTGGATCCCGATGAGCCGCCCCAGTTCCGCAGCAGTGGGATCCCTCACAGCGCCGGGACAGACCCGCTGATGGCAGAACGCCGCCGTCGCCGTCAGTTGGAGCGCAGCGAGCGCCACAACGAGATCTTGCACCAGTTTCGCCGCTGGTTCCGCCTGGCAGGATTGGAAGTCCGGGAGGATCAGCATACCTTTGACTTTTTGGCCGTGGCGGACGGGCATCTGCTTTTGGCCGAAGTGAAGCTCCTGCACCACAAGGATGCGGCAGAGGCTTTGCAGGAAGTGGTGGGACAGTTGCTCTACTATGAGCGCTTTGCCCTCGGCCCTTGGATCGAGCAGGGCTTTTCCGTTCAGAAGGCCGCCGTTTTCGATGGGCCACCGCCAGATCCCTATGTGCGATTTCTAGAAGACCTGGGCATTGCCACCTACTGGATCAACGAGCAGCAGATGATCGATGGGCCAGAAAACTCTTTACGCCTGCTGCGCCAGATGGGGGTGCGGGTACGACCGGATCCCGAATTGGGGGATTAGGGGAAAAAGCCTGCCCATGTTCTCCCCTGAGTTTTGACTCAGGCGGGGGTAACTTCTTGTCTTCTTAAGCGTACCTTAACTGCCCCTTTACTCAGATTCCTTATGGATACCATCTTCATAGACGGTAAAAATACGGGATCCTTTGAAGTTTCGGGAGGAGTGAAGCAGATGTGGTCTAGGGTTACTTCGCGTCGTGTTGCCCAATCAATTGCGGTGCTAGTTTTTGGTTTGGTGCTTTTGGTTTCTCTGCAAGGGTTCGGCTCCAGAAGAACTCTTTTGCCAATACTTACACCTGTGCCCACACCGACCCCGACTTCAACACCCACAGCCACGCCAACACCGACGCCCACGCCGGGAGGCTGTGATCCCAACGCCAACCTGATCCCAGTTGGCACTGTCCAGGGCACTGGCTTCACTTCCCCCCTGGTGAACCAAACAGTCACGGTTTCTGGAATCGTAGTAGGAGACTTTGAAAATGAGGGGGTGGCTGGCCAAACCTATCTCCAGGGCTACTACCTACAAGATGATGGTGACGGGAATCCCGCCACATCAGATGGCATCTTCGTTTTCAGTGGCACAGCTAATAACGTCAGGCTTGGGGATAGGGTTCAGGTGACCGGAACGGTTGCTGAGTTCCGCCAGCAAACCCAGCTCTCCAACGTCACCAGCTTTACTGTCTGTAGCTCTGACAATCCGTTGCCGGCCCCAGTGCAGATCTCTCTACCGCTGACTGCGGAGCAAAGGGAAGCTCTGGAAGGAATGCTGGTCACATTTGGAAATCAGCCCCTGTTTGTAACCGACTCCTTCTTGCTGGGACGCCACGGGGAGCTGAGTGTGGCCACAGAGCGGTTGTTCACTCCTACGCAAATTGCGGCTCCCAGCCAGGCAGCTGCCATTCAAGCGGAAAACGACCGAAAGCGGATTCGCATTGATGACCGGCTGCTCACCCAAAACCCAGATCCGGTTATCTACCCCACTCCGGGTGGCCTGAGCGCGGCTAACACTGTGCGCGGCGGCGATCGCGTCAGCAACATCACCGGGATCATGACCCAGTTGCGAGGCCGGAATGTCAGTGGCGATGTGGATGCGACCATCGACTACCGTATCCACCCCAATGATCCCAACAACTTGCCCAGGTTTACAGCCACCAACCCTCGCCCGCAAAACCCACCCTCAGTAGGGGGCTCCCTGAGGGTAGCTAGCTTTAACCTGTTCAACTACTTCAACACCTTCGGCAACGCCTGCTTCCCCAATAACTCCTCCTGTCGGGGAGCCAGCAACGCCACCGAGTTCACCCGCCAGCGGGATAAGCTCATCGAGGCTATTCGCCGCATGGATGCCGATATCGTAGGCCTCAACGAGTTAGAAAACGATGGATACGGTTCGAATAGTTCCATTCAGGATTTGGTGAACGGGCTCAACCAGGTCATGGGGGCAGGAACCTACGCCTTTGTGAATGTTGGAGTGCCCAACCTGGGCGGCGATGCCATCACCAACGGCTTTATCTACAAGCCAGCTACGGTTGAAATTGCCCCCGGCACTAACCCGGCCTTCCTGGACACAGGGGAATTCACCCAAGGCCCCGGATGCTTCCATCGTCCTCCTCTGGCTGTAACCTTCCGGCAGCGGAGCAACAACGCCACCTTCACTGTTGTGGTCAACCACTTCAAGTCCAAGGTTTCTCCCTGCGATCCCATTGACAACGATCCATTCCAAGGCAATTGCAACGGCAACCGCACCCGGGCCGCTCAGCAACTCTTGAGCTGGCTCGCCACCAATCCAACTGGCTCCACCGATCCGGATGTGTTGATTATGGGGGATCTCAACTCCTACGCTATGGAGGATCCGATCAAAACTCTGGAGGCGGGCGGGTTCATCAACCTCAATGGCTCCAACAGCTACTCCTTTAGCTTCCAAGGACAGTGGGGATCTCTGGATCATGCCCTGGCCAACAGCAGTCTGAGACCCCAAGTTACAGGCTCAGCTAAGTGGCACATCAACGCTGATGAGCCCGTGAGCTTGGACTACACCCTGAGCTTCAAGAGTCCCTCTCAGCAGAGCCTCTTCTACGCCAGCGATCCCTTCCGCTCTTCCGACCACGATCCGGTGCTCGTTGGCTTGAACCTGACTCCGGCCCCAACACCGACGCCGACGCCCACACCGACACCAACTCCTCCTTCCGTTAACCTGCCTTTGACTGAAGGCTTTGATAACTGCAACCCTGCTCCAGCCGGCTGGCAGATTGTGGATGTGGACGGCGACACCAGTCGTTCCTGGCGTTGTGTCAACTCCCTTGCCGAGGCCAACGCTTTCAACGGTCAGCAACCGGGTAATGACTGGCTGATCACTCCTCCTCTGAACCTGGCTTCCGTCAGCAACCCAGTTCTGACCTTCCACAATCAGAGTTTTTTTAGCGATAACGGCCTTCTTCCTTCGCAACAACTAAGCGTTCTTTACTCCACCAACTACAGCGGTGCAGGCACTCCAGCGGCAGTGAATGCAGCCACTTGGACTGCTCTGACGATTCCCACTCTCTCTACGGGCAGCTTCGTCGACTCCGGCCCGATTTCTCTGGCTGGGATCCAGCCTTCCAACCGTGTTTACATTGCCTTCCGCTATCGCTCTTCTGGTACAGCTTCCGGCTCGGCCACTCGCTGGCGGGTGGATAGTGTCAACATCTCCGGGAACTAGGTGTGGGATCCTAGTGCCAACCTGAGTCTGATTGGCAGTGGCTGGGAAAGTGGATCTGCTTCCTCAGCCGTAACGCTCTCCTATGTGGTCTTGGCCGGGATCCACCGTTGCTCAGCGGGTTTCGAGCAGAGGGAGTGACTTTTGGAGCACGGACTAAAGGGAGAGGAGCCGGGGGTGGTTGCCTTTGGCGGCACGGAGCGCTTAAGACACTTCGGGAGAAAAATGGTTGAGGATCCGGGGGGATTGCAATGTCCTCGTCTCAATCGAAATGACCTCATTATGGGATCCCCACCTGGGCGCAGATTTGCCCCTGTCGGTCGAACAACGTCACCTCCAACAGCAGGGATCGACCGGCATACTTTTGCACATAGCCTGTGGCTCGCTCCAGGATTTGACGGGCCAACTCCTCCATCACGGGTGCTGCCCAGCCAAGGCCATCCAGATAGTGCACCGCTGCCTCTACTGTCCGCAACTCCAGCACTTGCCGTGCCTGTTCTGCCGTTCCCCCACGCCGGATCAGGGCTGCCGCCAGAATTTCCAAGCGGGCATCGGCCACGTGGCTGGAAGTGGTGAAGATCCCCCCTGCCAGCTTGATCAGCTTGCCGTGGTAGCCGATCAAATGAATGGACTCCGCCCCCCGCAGCGCCGCTTCCACCAGCAACGGCCCTATCCAATTGGCTACTCGCAGGATCTGGTCTTCCGGGATCCCTTGCCCCAGCGCCACCTGCTGCCCATGGCTGCCCACGCAAAAGATCAAATGCTTGTGCCGCTCCAACTTTTGTTGCAGCTCTTGGCGGGCTTGCTCTAAGCTCTCAACACTTGAGGAAGGCTCCACCTCCGCCCGCGTTCCCAACAGGGCCAGCCCTTCCAGCACCCCAAAAGCGGCATTGGAGGTGCGCTCCGCCAGGAGCTTTCCTTCAGGCAAGATAATGCGAACCCGCAACCGGCAATCGGGGGGGATCCCCGGCAAAAGATTGATCTCAAACAAACGGCGGGCATAGGCATAAATGGCCGGGCTACCATCGGCTTGCCGCCCCAGCCCTTCTCCGGCTTCCAAGATCAAGGGGGGATCCTCGGGATCCCTCTCCTCCAACCTCACCCAAGCCCAGACCGGTGTGTCGCGGGTGAGATCCAGGTGGGGGCCGGGATCCGAGCGGGTAATGGCCAGAGCTGTTGTCTTCTCCAAGGCAGCTACCTGCTCCACTGGGATCCGGATCCAAGCCTCAAGGGACCGGGGCTCAGCCTGCACCGCAATCGCCAAGCGCCCCCCTTCCTTCTCCAAAGGGATCCCCAGAAGGTGGTGAAGAGCAGCTCTGGCCGAAGCAACGGCGAAAACCGGCAAGGTGTAGCCCCGCGGTCGGGATCCCTGAACAGCATCCTGCATCTGCACAGCTTTTTGCTTGGGAAATGGGTAACCGGAAAACCAAAATCTCCGGAAAATGCACACCTCAATTGTGGCTTGTGAGAGAACCCAGGAGTTTCGGGGAACACCTCCCGGAAGCAATCGTTAAATGATCTGGGGGAAGAAGGGGGGATCCGAAATTTGCCTTTTTCAATGGAGGTAGTCGAAAACTGGGGCAGCTATGAGCGAAGCAGTGCAGCACTACCTTGAGCGTCTGGAGTCGCAAATACAGGAGCTAAAAGCTGCCATCGAGCGGATGCCCGAGCAGGTGGTGGCTGTTCTCCTGGCTACCCAGGAAGCCAAAAAAAACACCCCCGCCCCCTCCCGTTACAGCGTTCTAATCTCAGACTTGGTGGAAGATGGCAGCCACAACTTCCTGCTGGATGATGAACCCACCGTGGTGAGCAACCGCAGCATGGGGCATGAGCTGGCCCCCGAAGCCCAAATACAGCGCCTGAGTGCCCAGTTAACCGCTGCCTACAACCGCATTGCCGCTCTGGAAGAGCAGCTCTTGGCCCAGCGCTTGCAACACTAAACCAAACCGACAGTCGTCCGGACCGGTCTGGAAAGGCTTCAACGGGGAACAGCAGAGGGCTTGCCTTTGCGTTGCACATCCTGCATCTGGAAGCCGTGTTTGCGCAGCTCTTGATCCAGCACCAGCTCGTTTTCCACGTGATCCACAAACAACACGCCGTTGAGGTGGTCGATTTCGTGCTGGATCACCCGCGCCAGCAAATCGTCCGCTCGAAGGGTGCGGGGCCGCCCCGTTTCATCCTTAAACGAAACCACAATCCCTTCTGGGCGCACGACCTCGCAAAACACCCCCGGAATGCTCAGGCAACCCTCTTGCCCGGCAACGGCCTCGCCAATGTACTCGCGAATCTCCGGGTTGATCAGCACCAGCGGTGGCACCTCCGGCTTATCGGGATAAAGATCCACCACAATCATGCGCTTGGGAATGCCAACCTGCGGAGCCGCCAGACCAATCCCATCAAAGCTGTACATGGTCTGCAGCATGTCCCGGGCAAGCTGGCGGATCTCGTCGTTGACCTGGCTGATGCGCTTGGCCGGCTGCCGCAGCACCTTGTCCCCCATGCGATAAATGCGCAGGGGCGGATGCTTCAGCTTCGCTTTGGGAACGGCAACAGAAAGGGTAGCCACCATCTGGCAGATCTCACAGAATAACAGCAGGTATTAGGCCTGGATCCCCATTCTACATTCAGTCCTGGTTGTGCTGAAACCATTGTTGCCTAGCTCTCCTCTCCCTTTGGAGAGGGGGTAGAGGCTTGTTTGGGATGATCATGGCTCAGGGTTGCCGTCGCCAGCCTCTGGAAGTCGTTGGGCCTGTTGGTCAATTCCCTGCTTAAAGCCCAAGGCCACCAAAATATTGGAGAGGGTGAGAAAAGCCTCTGCCCCTCCATGCAAGGGATCCACATTGGCCAGGGAAGTGCCGTAGTGCATCTGAGCGTACAGCCCTGCCGGGATGCTGACGGCAACAAAAAGCAACAACAGCCAAAATCCAACCAAAGCCAAACGTGGGATCCGGCGCAGCCGCGACAGAAAGAATAAAAAGACCAGGTAGGGGAACAAAGAAAGGGCAAATAAACTGTTCATCGCCTAGTCGGGATCCCCCTCCTGTGCAGGCTCGTCGGCTCTCTCAGCTCGCCAAATGCGGTAGGCAGCCCAAGCCAGGGTACAGTTGCCCAGCAAGGTCAAGCTGGCCTGTGCAGTGACCACCCAGTCCAACTTGGGGTCGTTGTCAAACCAGTGCCAGGTGATTGCGCACATTGCCCCCGACAAAGCGGGCAGCATCGCCCAGCTCAAACTTCGCCATTCGGGCTGGCCCACCCGCTCCCCAAATTGCCACACGAGCACAATAGCAGCGATCCACTCCAAGACGCTGGCAATGTGAATCCACCAGGTGGGAAGCGAAAGGGCGTGCATCAGGCGCTGAGGGAATGACGGAGCAGTTGGCGGTAAGTGGCCTCCTGCAACAGCATTTGCTTGTGCAGTTTGACCAAAATGTCTTTGGCCTGCTCGGGGCTCATGCGAGAAACCAAAGTCTCGAAAGCCCGCTGGCGAAATTGCTGCTCCAAAGAGAGCTCTAGCGTTTCATCCATCATTATCACCTCAGGGTGCTCAGGTAGAGAGGTCTGCAAAGAGTTCCAACAGCGCAGATCTGGCCAGGTAGTGCAAGCAGGATAATACATATCTTAACAAATCGCAACAACGTGACAAGATGCCAGATCTCGGTGGTGTCTGAGGGTCTGAAGAGGTTTGGCCGAGGCGAGAGCAGAGGCATTCAACCCAATGGCAGAAAAAGCACAGGCCCGTCAAGTTTGACGAAAGCGCATTTTGGATGGGGAAGTGGGAAGATTCTCCGGCAGGGATCCCTTTACATCCTTTCACGTTGTGCGACTTAGCAAGGCTCCATGATAGAAGTGAAGTACTCTGGAGCTTTGTTGCCACCCTTGCTGATTGGTGACTTACTTTGCTTGAATTGATTGCCATGACCATTTTTGTGGGGAACCTAAACTATAAAGCCTCAACAGAAGAACTGAAAGCTTTCTTCCAGCAGAGGTGGAACGTTAAGTCGGTTACAATCCCGATAGACCGAGAGACAGGTCAGACACGAGGCTTCGCGTTTGTGGATCTGGCAACCGAAGCTGAGGAGGACGAAGCCATCGAGAGCGCGAACGGGCAGGAATTCATGGGCCGGCCTCTGCGTTTGGATCGAGCCAGGCCCCGCCGCCAAGCCTAAGCAAAGATTGTTCAACCCTGGGTTTGCCATTCTGGACAACCAAAGGACTCCGTCCCGCTAACGCGAACGGCAAGGTTTATCCCAACAGATGGGAGAGCTGCAAAGTCTCCAAGAGCGCCCAAGATGGTAAGGTTGCTACATCTTTCCGACATTCATCTGGGCAGTGGTCTTGCCTACGGCCACATTAACCCAGCTACCGGCCTGAATACCCGTTTGGAAGATTTTGTAGCTTCTTTGCGCTTGTGCATTGACCATGCTCTCAACCAAGCGGTGGATCTGGTGTTGTTTGGGGGCGATGCTTTCCCCGATGCGACACCCCCCCCTCTCCATCAAGAGCTTTTTGCCCAACAGTTTCGCCGCCTGGCCGATGCAGGGATCCCAACCGTCCTGTTGGTGGGCAACCACGATCAGTACGGGCAGGGACAGGGAGGCAACAGCCTGGCTATCTACCGCGCTTTGGGGGTCTCAGGCTTTATTGTGGGGGACAGACTGGAAACTCATCGGATCGAAACTCGCGGTGGCCCGGTGCAGGTGACCACTTTACCTTGGCTGAGTCGCTCTGCTCTACTCGCCCAACAGGAAAGCTTGGCGCTTGAAGGGGAAATCCTCGCGCATCAGCTCCTGCAGCGCCTCCGCCTAGCCCTAGAAGGGGAGATCCGCACCCTGCAGCCAGGGATCCCGGCGATTTTGTTGGCTCACGTCATGGTGGAGACAGCCCGCTACGGAGCAGAACGCCATCTTTCGGTGGGCAGAGGATTTACGGTGCCCCTTTCGCTGCTGGCTCGGCCTGCCTATCAATATGTTGCCTTGGGGCATGTACACCGTCACCAGGTGCTGTGTCGGGATCCCTTGATGCTCTATCCCGGCAGCATTGAGCGGGTGGATTTTGGCGAAGAAAAAGAGGAAAAAGGCTGTGTGCTGGTGGAAGTCACCCCTACGGGGGCCAGCTATGAATTTTTGCCCCTGCCAACCCGTACCTTTCACACCATTCGCCTGGATCTGAGCGCAGATCCACCCCAGCAGGCGCAGTCCAAGCTGCTGGCCGCCATCGCCAAAGCCCCCGTGGCCGGCTCCATCCTGCGGTTGATCTACCGCATACGGCCCGACCAGCTAGAGTGCATTGATGAGCGGGCTCTGCACAACGCTCTTGCCCCTGCTTTTAGCTACACCATCGCCCCAGAAGTGGTCAGCCCCAGCCGCATCCGTCTGCCGGGATGGGATCCCAGCCGACTTGAGCCCCTGACGGCTCTGGAGCAGTATCTGGCCGACCGCAGCGATCTGGCCCCCTTGCACAACGATTTGCTGGCCGCGGCCCGTCAGTTGTTGGAGGAATATGTGGATCCTTTACAAGACTGGGCCCCCAACTGGGAGGAGCCGGGATCTTCAAGCCTTGCCCCAGTGGAAGAGGAGCAGTTGCCTTTGTTTTGATTGGTTTTGAGATGCTCTCTTTGTCGCCTCAGGGTTCATAGGGGTGGGGATGGGGGATCCCTGTACGAAGAAATCAGGACAGGAGTGCTTGCCAAAGCTGCGGGCTCCTCAAGTTTCAAGTGATCTGAATCACTTCGAAATGGCAAAAAGCAACACAAACTGGGAATCGGGTTGAAGACGTTGGCAACGACGGCATCAGCTCACTCACAGGGAACTGACTCAGACTGGTAGACCTCACACTGCCAGTCTTTTTTTGTTTGAGGTTTAGGTATTGTGAAGCTGCAGCAAGCAGGGGATCCCTTTCTAGCATTCATGAAATTCCCATCTTCTTTTCTATAGAGTCAGTCTATTAAATCTATAGAGTCTGTATATTAAAAGACAAATAACGATCTGTTCTCGGCAGAGGCTACCAATTTGTCAAGTGGGCGTCAAGTGTGCCAAGTGTACAGAAGGTTGGTTCTCAGGGAATTTATTTTCTCACAACAATAGGTATGCTGTAGAAACAGCATACTATGGAGAAGTAGGTTCTATGGACAGTATCCTTTGGTTTCTCTTGATCGGAGCCCTGGCGGGTTGGCTGGCAGGGAATATTCGACGCGGTTACGGATTTGGATTGATAGGCAACATAATCGTTGGTGTTTGCGGGGCATTTTTTGGCGGGTTCCTCTTCGATTTGCTTGGCCTGTCGGCTACAGGTCTTTTGGGAAGTTTGTTGATGGCTACCGTTGGGGCTTTGGTTTTGTTGGCGTTAATTGGCTTCGTTCGTCAGGCTTGATCTTTAAGATGGCCCGCAAGGGCTTGTGTTTCCGTTGGGATCTTGATCGAACATTTAATCGAACATTTACCGGAGAATTTTTATGAGCATTCGTGTTCTTTCGGCAGCGATGATTGGCTTAGCCATCCCCAGCATGGGTCTGTTGACAATGCCATCTGCTTCTGCCCAGCACTTGTTTGATTTGGGAGTGCGCCAACTGCAGCCGGGCACCATCATTCCCGTCCAGAGCTTCAAGGGAGAAGAGCCCCAGTACTTCAGTCCCAACAGCACCCACCCACTTACCCTGCGGGTAGCCCAGGACATCTACAACGGCAGCGGCCAATTGGCGATTCCAGCAGGCAGCGAGGTGCGAGGCAGCTTGCGACCGACTCAGGGAGGGGCCAGGTTCTTCGGCACAGCTTTGATTGCCAATGGGCGACTTTACTCGGTGCAGATGTCTTCTGATTTGATCCACTGATTTGATCCACACTGAGAAAGACCCGCGCCACTATTCTGCCGAAGCGATTGCTCAAGATGCAGCCATTGGTGCTGTGGGGGGTACGGTGCTGGGCTTGCTCACAGGAGGCGTTTCTGCTTTAGGGGTTATTGGCGGAGCTGGAGCCGGAGTGGC
Source organism: Thermostichus sp. OS-CIW-33 (assembly GCF_054059615.1). Taxonomy (NCBI): domain Bacteria; kingdom Bacillati; phylum Cyanobacteriota; class Cyanophyceae; order Thermostichales; family Thermostichaceae; genus Thermostichus; species Thermostichus sp. OS-CIW-33. The sequence continues at coordinate 74,513 of NZ_JBSSCH010000003.1, read as the reverse complement.
GGTGGGCAATATCACGGCACCTCAAGTCGTGGTGTTGCGCCCTAACCAAACGATTAACTTGGCTTTGGACAGTCCGGTGCGTCTGTGATCGACAAATTTTTGATCTGGTTTTGATTTGGTTTGATCTGGAAGCAAAAAGGATCCCGGTTTTAGGCCGGGATCCCTGTTTGGTTTTAGGGATTTTTTCGAGGAACACCACCTTCAGTGCAAGTAGGTGTAGGCCCGCAGATTGTCTTCAAAGTGCTGCTGCAAGGCGCGGGCTTGATCCAGCGTGATCTGCCCTCGCTGCAGGGCGGTCTCGGTGGCGTGGTGGAGGGTCTCCACCAGATCTTCGCTGTTGTACTGCACCCAGCTCAGCACTTCGCCAATGGTGTCCCCCTTGATGACTTGGGAAACGTGGTAGCCGCCGGGGCGGGAGCGAATATGCACCGCGTTGGTATCGCCAAACAGGTTGTGCAGATCTCCGAGAATCTCCTGGTAAGCGCCCCCCAGAAACACCCCCAGCAGGTAGGGATGTCCGTTGGGGTCGTGCAGCGGCAAGACCGAGGTGATCTGCCCATCTTCGCCGAAGAAGCGGTTGATCTTGCCGTCGCTGTCGCAGGTGAGATCGGCCAGGGTGGCCCATTGGCGTGGCTCCTCATCCAGACGGTGGATGGGCATGATGGGGAAGACCTGGTCGATGGCCCAGCTATCCGGCAGGGATTGGAACAGGGAGAAATTGCCGTAGTAGATGCTGGCCAGCATCTCGTCCAGATCCAAGAGATCCACCGCCACCGGATGCCCCGCTTGGTGCTGCTCGTAGGCCAAGGTGCAGATCTTGTCGGAGCAGTTCCAGAACAGCCGCTCCACTTCAGCTCGCTCCTGCAGGCTGAGGGATCCCTCGGTGAACTGACGCAGAGCAGCCTCCTTCAGCTCCTGACAACGGCGATAGTTGACCACCAGAGTATCGGGCTGGATTTGGTAGTAGAGCTGGTTTAGCTTCTGGATCACCTCTGCATCGGAAGTAAGCTGGGTGGGCATCGGGTAGGGGCTGGCAGCGTTGACATCTTGCACGTCAAACACCAGCACCGACTGGTGGGACATCAGGGCGCGTCCGCTTTCGGTCACCAGTACCGGCGGCTGGATCCCGTGGGGTTCTAGGGCGGTCAGCACGGTCTGCACCACGGTGGCGGCGTAGTCCTCCATGCTGTAGCTCTGGGAAAAAGGATTGGGGGACTGGGATCCGTCGTAATCAACCCCCAAGCCACCGCCGATATCCAGGTAGCCCATGGGGGCCCCCAGCTTGACCAGCTCGATGTAGATTTGGCTGGCCTCCCGCACGGCCCGTCCATGCACGCTCACCATCGAGATCTGGGAGCCGATGTGGTAGTGCAACAGGCGTAGACAATGCAGCTTGCCCGCTTCCCGCAGCCGTTCCACCACTTGCAAAATCTCGGTGGCCGTGAGGCCGAACTTAGCCCGATCCCCAGCCGAGGTGCCCCAGCGTCCACTGCCCTGGGCGGAGAGCTTGGCCCGTACCCCCAAGATGGGGTCAATGCCCAGTTGGTCGGCAGCCTGCAGCGCCAGCTCCAGCTCTTGCAGCCGCTCCAAAACGATGATGGGTGTGCGCCCCAGCCGCTGGGCCAAGAGAGCCGTCTCCATAAAATCCCGGTCTTTGTAGCCGTTGCAGATCAGCAAAGCCCCGGGAGTATCCAGCAAAGCTAGGGCAATCAACAGCTCCGGCTTGGATCCCGCCTCCAGGCCAAAGTGGTAGGCACGACCGTGTTTCACCACTTCTTCTACCAGGTGGCGCTGCTGGTTCACCTTAACGGGGTAAACCCCCCGATAGACGTTGGGGTAGCCAAAGCGCTGGATGGCCTGCTGAAAGCTCTCGCAAATTTGCCGCATGCGGTCGGCCACGATCTCGGGAAAGCGAATCAAGAGGGGCAACTGCAGGCCCCGCGCCACCAGATCCATCACCAAGTGGTACAGGTCAATGCCCGGTTCCTGCTGCTGTAAGCCCTGTGGGGTCACCTCCACATGACCGGCGGCGTTGATACGGAAGTAGGGATCCCCCCAACCTGAGATGCGATAGAGCTTTTCGCTGTCTCGCAGTGTCCAGGGAGAACGAGTCAAAGTCGGCATAGTAGTCCCCCAGATACCGAGATGTGAACAGCGCAGGATTTCTGCACAGAATCCACAATATATTGCCTTATTCCAGAATATGTCAAGATTTTTCTGGTGCGGGGGGACTCAGGCCCAAAAACCGCTAAGCCTTGCCAGACAAGGCTTTGGCTTGGGGATCTCTGTGCAACTGCCGCAGAACTCAGCTCGCTCAATCTCTTGTTTGCGCTGTTTTTCTTTGTTTTTCTCTTGAATTCTCCATTTTCTGTCTTTCCTTTCTGGACTTGGGTTGGATCCTGAGTTTTGCTGGGAAGCGTAGCGAGGAATACGGGGATGGCGCAGAGGGAAAAGACAGCCACCTGGGGCAAGTGGACCTACGCAGGGGATCCCACTGGCAACCCTTGACAGGGCCCCGCAGGCAAGACAAGGATCGGGGCGGTGACCTCGGAGAACCTGAACCATGGCTCAACTGCCCCGCTTCCGTCGCCGAGAAGTGTTGCTTTCTTTATTGGCCACCGGCGCTACCTTGAGCGCCTGCCAAAGGGGATCCCGTTCTGACCAACCCAGCGGCAGGGATCCCGTTCCTGCCTCCGGCAGCCAGTCCTCCGACAAAGTTTTGCTGATCAACGGGGCCGGGTCCACCTTTCCGGCTCCTCTTTACTTGCGCTGGTTTTCCGATTACCGCCAGGTGGATCCCAAGGTGGAGATCAATTTCCAACCGGTGGGCAGCGCCGCTGGGATCCGGCAATTTATTGACCAGACAGTGGACTTTGCCGCCAGTGATGTGGCCATGACCGATGCCGAGATCGCCGAGGTGAAGCGGGGTGTGGTCATGATCCCGATGACCGCAGGCAGCATTGCCGTAGGCTACAACCTGCCGGGGATCCCTTCTGGACTCAAGCTGTCTCGACCCGTTTTGGTGAAGATCTTTCGCGGCCAAATCGACCAGTGGCGGGATCCGGAGATCCTGGCCCTGAACCCGGAGCTAACCATTCCCGATCTGCCCATCACCGTCTGCTACCGCTCCGATGGCAGCGGCACCACCGATACCTTTACCCGCCACCTGGCGGCCATCGATCCGGCTTGGGCCTCGGAAGTCGGTGCTGGCATGTCGCTGGAGTGGCCGGTGGGCATTGGGGTGAAAGGCAACGAGGGCATGAGCGCCCAAATGCTTCTCAGCGAAGGGGTGATCGGCTACGTGGAGTCGGTCTATGCCCGCGAGCTGGATCTGTCGGTGGCAGCTCTGGAGAACCGCCGCGGCGAGTTCATTCTCCCCTCCCCGGAAGCCTCGGCCCTGGCCTTGAGCGAAATTGAGCTGCCGGAAAACCTGCGGGCTTTTGTGCCGGATCCCGCTGGCCCTGGAGCGTATCCCATCGTCACCTACACCTGGATCCTGACCTACCGCCGGTACTCGGATCCCGCCATGGCCGCCGCCCTGCAAGCTGTGCTCCGCTGGGCCCTTACCGAAGGACAAGCCCTGGCCGAGGAGATGGGCTACCTGCCCCTGGCCGCAACCGTTGTGAACCGCGGCCTGGAGGCGCTGCAGCTTATCCAGAGTTAGCCTGGCAGCAGTCCCCCAAGAGTTGCCAATAGCTGCCAACCCAGGCCATACCCCAAGCGGCACCGAAAGCAAGGCTGCTGCAGGTACGGAGATCCGTAACCGGTCTGCCCTTCAGCCCCGAGAAATGGGCGGCATTCTCGCCCTGGCCTCGCCAACCAGCTGGTTAGGATCGACCCAGGAAGTGACCAAGCATCTGCCGGATTTTCACAGATTGGCTGCCCAAGCTACTTCACACAGGCTGGCGGCGGTAACCGAAGCAATGTACTCAAGAAGAGGAGAATAAGGAGCCGATGGGAAAAGTTGTAGGAATTGACCTGGGCACAACCAACTCGGTTGTCGCCGTAATGGAGGGGGGTGTCCCCACCGTCATCGCCAATGCTGAGGGTACTCGCACCACACCCTCGGTGGTCGCCTTCACCAAAGATGGAGAGCGCCTGGTGGGCCAAATGGCCCGCCGCCAAGCGGTGCTCAACCCGGAAAACACGTTTTACTCGGTTAAGCGGTTCATCGGTCGTAGGTACGATGAGCTGAATGCCGACTCCAAGCGGGTCTCCTACCAGGTACGGCGGGATGAGCGGGGCAATGTCAAGTTATACGCCCCCCGCCTGAACAAGGAATTTGCGCCGGAAGAGATCTCGGCCATGGTGCTGCGCAAGCTAGCGGATGATGCCAGCCGCTACCTGGGCCAGCCAGTCACCCAAGCGGTGATCACGGTTCCCGCTTACTTTAACGACTCGCAGCGGCAGGCCACCAAAGACGCGGGCCGCATTGCCGGTTTGGAAGTGCTGCGCATCATCAACGAGCCGACAGCAGCCTCTTTGGCCTACGGCTTGGACAAGCGCAACAACGAGACCATCCTCGTCTTCGACCTGGGCGGTGGCACTTTCGATGTGTCCATCTTGGAAGTGGGGGATGGCGTTTTCGAGGTGAAATCCACCAGCGGCGACACGCAGTTGGGGGGCGACGACTTCGACAAGAAGATCGTCGATTGGATGGCCGAGCAGTTCAAGCAAATGGAAGGGATCGACCTGCGGCAAGACCGGCAGGCGCTGCAACGGCTAACGGAAGCCGCGGAAAAAGCCAAGATCGAGCTGTCCAGCGTTTCCGAAACCACCATCAACCTGCCCTTCATCACTGCCACTGCCGATGGGCCCAAGCACCTGGAGCTGAAGCTCTCCCGCGCCCAGTTTGAGCACCTCTGTGCCGACCTGCTGGAGCGCTGCAAGGGGCCGGTGGAGCAAGCCCTGCGGGATGCCAAGCTCACCAAGGCCGACATCAACGAAGTGGTGCTGGTGGGGGGATCTACCCGCATTCCGGCGGTGCAGCGGCTGGTGAGGGAGCTGCTGGGCAAAGAACCCAACCAGAGCGTCAACCCCGATGAGGTGGTGGCCGTTGGGGCAGCCATTCAGGCTGGCGTACTGGCGGGCGAAGTCAAAGACGTGCTGTTGCTGGATGTCACCCCCTTGTCCTTGGGGGTGGAAACCCTGGGCGGCGTGGCCACCAAGCTCATCCCGCGCAACACCACCATCCCCACCCGCAAGTCGGAGATCTTCTCCACTGCCGAAGATGGGCAGACCTCTGTGGAAATCCACGTGGTGCAAGGGGAGCGGGAGCTGGCCCGCGACAACAAATCTCTGGGCCGCTTCAAGCTGGACGGGATCCCGCCGGCCCCCCGCGGTGTGCCGCAGATCGAGGTCACCTTCGACATCGACGCCAACGGCATCCTCAAGGTGACGGCCAAAGACAAAGGCAGCGGCAAAGAGCAGAGCATCTCCATCACCGGCGCCTCTACTTTGGATAGCAAAGAGGTGGAGCGCATGATTGCTGAGGCAGAAAAATACGCTGCCGAAGACCGGGCCCGCCGGGAGAAAATTGAGCGCCGCAACAAGGCCGACTCGCTGGCCTACCAAGCCGAGCGGCAGTTGAAGGAGTTGGGCGACAAGATCTCCTCCAGCAAACGCAGCCAAATCGAGACTCTGGTGCGAGAACTGCGGGAGGCCATCCAGCGGGAGGACGACAGCGCCATCCAGAGCAAAGAGCGGGAGCTGCAAGAGGCTCTCTACGCCATGAGCAGCGAGCTGTATCAACAGCCGGGGGCCTCCTCTGGCCCCACTCCCGGCTCAGGGAAAACCTCCGGCGGCAGCGATGATGTGATCGATGCCGACTTCACCGAGAGCAAGTGACTGCTCAGGGATCCCTCCGTGGGCCGCGGGCCCAGGGCGGATCCCGCCCTTACTTGTAGCGCCGATAATGAGGAGGGACGGGATGGGCGATGGCGTCTAGCCCGCCTCCTCATTTTCTTCAGTAGGTCGGAGGGAAGGAGCCCTTGCCGGGGACGCCTAGCCTCGTGGTTTTCTGCCCACTCTCAGCGATTTGCCTGCGGACGCCTCCATGCAAAACTTTAAGGACTACTACAAGATTTTGGGGGTCAGCAAAACGGCCACTGCCGATGAGGTGAAACAAGCCTATCGGCGCCTAGCCCGCAAGTATCACCCAGATGTCAACCCCAACGACAAAGCGGCTGAAGAGAAATTCAAAGACATTAACGAAGCCTACGAAGTTCTCTCGGATCCCAGCAAGCGCAGGCAATACGACCAATTTGGCCAATACTATCAGCAGGGCGGGTTTCGCTCCAGCCGCGATGCCTACACCTACAGCAGCAGCCCCTTCAGCCAAGACTTTGGGGGGAGCGGATTTGGGGGGAGTGGCGTCGATTTCAGCCAATTTGATGATTTTCAAGACTTCATCGATCAACTGCTGGGCCGGGTGCGCAGCCAAACCACAGACCGCAGCAGCGGATTTTCGGGATCCACTGGCAACACCAGTTACGATGCTGAGGCCACCATCCAGATCAGCATTCCAGAAGCTTTTGAGGGGGGCAAGCGTCGCCTGCGGGTGGGCGGGGATCGCGTGCTCGAGGTAAACATCCCGCCGGGAATTACGCCAGGGAAGCGGATTCGCCTGCGCGGCCAAGGCCACCCCAACCCCAACGGCGGTGCCGGTGATCTGTACCTTAAAATTGAGCTGAAAGACCACCCCTTCTATCGCCTAGAGGGATTCGACGTCTACTGCGATCTGCCCATCAGCCCCAGCGAAGCGGTTTTGGGTGCCCAGGTGGAAGTGCCCACCTTGGATGGGGTGGTGAAGCTGCGGATCCCACCTGGCATGCAGCCGGGGCGAAAGTTGCGGCTGGCGGAAAGGGGATTTCCCAAAGGCAACGGAGAACGGGGGGATTTTTACGTGGTGGTGCAGATCCATTTGCCCACCCAGATCTCCGAAGAAGAGCGAGAACTTTACGAAAAGCTGCAGCGGGTTCAATCCTACGATCCCCGCGCCACCCTTAAGCTCTAGCATTGATATTCTCCGATATTCTCCCACGGCCAAAGCCTCAAGATTCTTGACAAGCGCTCCGCGCCGCCTGAAAGCAGGAAGCCGCCCTTCTAGCTTGCTTCCGGTAGCGGTAGGGCGGGGCTGGAGGCCCAGCCTTGGGGTCAAGATGGGGTCCTGCTGGAATCTGGTTGCGTCGGCGGGACGGGAGCTGCATTTGCTTCCAGAGGTTCCTGACGAGAGCATCCCTGGCTCCATTGCAGTTGCCGCAGGATCCCGCGCAACAAGGCCACCTCGGCTACGGTCAGGCCGGCTCGCTGGAACAGGGCGCGAAACTTGAGCATTTTGCGGCGGGCTGTGTGGGGGTGCAGGTAGCCAATTTGCAGCAACAGCGCTTCTAAGTGGTCGAAAAATCCCTCCAGCAGCTCGAAGGGGGCAAGCCTTTGAGGCGAGGGCATAGGAGGAGCAGGGGAAGGGCTCTGGCAGACGAGGGTGTACAGCTCATAGCAACAAATGGCCACGGCTTGGGCCAAGTTTAAAGAGGGATAGGTCGCATTGGTGGGGATCTGGATCTGGCGATGGCAAAGGGCCAGCTCCTCGTTGCTCAAGCCGCGATCTTCGGGGCCAAACACGAGGGCGGCAGGGCCGGCGGCCAGCAGAGCGGGAAAGGCTTGGCGGGGGGACTGAATTTGCCATTCGGGTGGGTAGGTTTGGCTGCGCCCCGTTGTCCCGAAAACCTGCACACACCCTTGCAGGGCTTCGGGCAAAGTTTGCACCTTCCGGGCTTGATGGAGCAGGTCTGCCCCATGCACGGCTGTGGTGATCGCTTCCATATCGAGGGGATCGCATTGGGGATCCACCAGCACCCACTGCCTGAAGCCCATGTTTTTCATCACGCGGGCAATGGCGCCGAGGTTGCGCGGCCCAGCCGGCTGCACCAATACAAGCCGTACCTGCGCCAGTTGTTCAGGGCCAGAGTGGGGTAATATCGGCATCAGGTTGGGATCCCCCAGAGTGCCTAGAGTAGAGAAGAGGAGCTTGATTTTGTCATAGATTGCATCCATGGGATCCGCATACCGTTGTTGGCTGAGCTTGATTTGTCTGGTGTTGGTGGGATGCTGCTGGGGATCCCCGGCGCTGGCTGCCCCTTCATCGCTGGCAGGGCCGGCTCAGGTATCGCCCCAGCTCGTTCGCGATAGCGACTCAGAGCGGTTTTCTCTGGCCGAGGCGCGGCAGCGGCTGGAAGCCATTGCCGAGGTCATGCGCTCGATTCGCCTGTGCAACCGGCCCAACTGCCGCTACCGAGATATCGCTGTGGACGTGTGGCCTGTGGACATATCCATCCCCAATGGTGGTGCCGAGCCGTTCTACGAGGGCAGCATCGACGCCATTATCGACCGTCCTTCCGGCAGCTTGGATAAAGCCCACTACCGGCTGCAGTTTCGCCAGGGGCGCTGGCAGTTGCTGGGGGGCGAAGAGGTGTCCGATGTCTCTTCCTTTTTCTTTGAGGGAGATACCTACGAGGTGTTCAGCGCCTACGGCACCCGCAGCCACAAAGCCAAGTTGGCAGATGCCAGCAGCAACCTGCGCGTGGGCTATCGGGAGCTGTATTACCGCGTTTTCGACCAGGGCCAAGAGCGTTTGCACTAGCGCTGCGGAGCACGATGAGAGGCCGGCAACACACCTTAGCCAGCTCTATTGCCCTAGAAGGCGTTGGCCTGCACACTGGCCTGCCAATTGGCTGCAGTCTGCATCCAGCTCCTGCCGGCAGCGGTCGGGTTTTTGTGCGGGTGGATCAACCGGGATCCCCTGAGATCCCGGCTCGGTTGGGATCCCTGGCCCCTGCCCATCTCTGCACCCTGTTGCAGCAGGGATCCCCCTCTGTTCAAGTGCAGACGGTGGAACACCTGCTGGCCGCCCTTTACATCCTGGGCATTGACAACTGCCGCATCGAGGTGGAGGGGCCGGAGCTGCCGATTCTGGATGGCTCTGCCCTGCCCTTTGTAGAGGCCATTGCCCAGGCCGGGATCCAGGCCCAAGATCAGCCAGCCCTGCTGGGGGTGATCCAAGAACCGGTCACTGTCTGGGCGGGGGAAGCCTTTGTCAGCGCCCTCCCCCATCCTACAGCCCGCTTTACCTATGGCATCGATTTTGCCGATTGCCCGATTGGAGAACAGTGGCTGAGCTGGAGGGAGAACAGGCCGGATTTTGTCCAGTCCATTGCGCCGGCCCGCACCTTCGCCCGCCAGCAGGATGTGGAGCTGGCCCGGGAACGGGGGCTAATCCAGGGGGGCAGCCTGGAAAATGCCATTGTCTGTAGCCAAACCGAGTGGTTGGGGCCATTGCGCTACCCAGATGAGCCGGTGCGCCATAAGCTGATAGATTTACTAGGAGATCTCAGCCTCCTGGGCTGCCGACTGCAGGGGCACATTGTGGCCTACAAGGCGGGCCATGCCCTGCACCACCGTTTGGCCGAGCAGTTGCTCAAGAGTGGATCCCTGCTGATCCATGAAGAGTGAGGGGGAGCAAGGGATCCGGTTGCGCAGCAACAACCCTGCCATCCTCAGTTGCGAGAGCGGTGCGGAGCACTTGTCTTCAAGGGGATCCCCAGGGTGGGATCCGCTTCATTCCCCTCCTTTCCGCAGCTCCCTGGGTGCTCTTTTGGCTGAGTTCTGGCCTGCCGTCCTCCCCGTCCGGGATTTGGTTTTGTCCTCTGCCTCTGTGGGTTCACCATGTCCTCTGATGTCTCTCCTCCTCCTCTTCTCTCGGCTGAAGCAGCCGCTCAATTGGCAACCGCTCCCCCCGTCTTCACAACGGAGCAGATTTTGGAGATCTTGCCCCATCGCTATCCTTTCTTGCTGGTGGATCGGGTTGTGGAGTATCAACCGGGGCAACGGGCGGTGGGCCTGAAAAACGTCACCTTCAACGAGCCTTTTTTTCAAGGGCATTTCCCCAACCGACCCATCATGCCCGGCGTCCTAATCGTCGAGGCCATGGCCCAGATAGGGGGGATCGTGTTGACCAAGTTGCCGGACGTGGCCGGGCGTTTGGCCCTGTTTGCCGGGATCGATGGCGTTCGCTTTCGCCGCCCGGTACTGCCGGGGGATCAGCTGCTGCTCTCCGCCGATTTGCTCACCATTCGCCAGAGGCGCATTGGCAAGATGTTCTGCCGCGCTCAGGTGGGAGGGCAACTGGTGACCGAGGGGGAACTGATGTTTTCCCTGGTGGATTGAGGGACAAACAGCGGCCATCCGAGAGGCGCTCTGCTGTGGGTCTTCTCACCAATTGAGATAAAGTGTTGGCATAGGGAGATGGCTCGGGGACTGCTTGCGCCTTTCTGTCGGGATACGGTAGACATATTGCTGCGTTGGGGTGGCAGCCTATTGGTCACGATGGCGGAGCGTAGCTCTAAGGTTGATCTCCCCCGGAGTCAAGTCTTGGTGATCCTTCGCAGGGTTGGGAGCGTAACCACAGTTGCTGGCTAGGTCGGAAATGAGTTCGTTCGCTTCAGCGGGATCCACTCCCAACATCTCTGCAAGTGCGCCGCACCGCTCACGGGAGCGGATTCATCCCACTGCGGTGATCCATCCGAAAGCTGAGCTGCACGAAACGGTGCAGGTTGGCCCCTATGCGGTGATCGGCGAGCATGTTCGCATTGCTGCCCATACGGTGGTGGGGGCCCATGTGGTGATCGATGGCTGGACGGAAATCGGCGAGGACAACCACATTTTTCCGGGAGCAGTTGTGGGCACCGAGCCTCAGGATCTGAAGTACAGCGGCGCCCCCTCTCAAGTGGTGATCGGCAGAGGCAATCGCATCCGCGAGTTCGTCACCATCAACCGGGCCACCAATGAAGGGGAAGCCACCCTGATCGGAGATCACAACCTGCTGATGGCCTACACCCATGTCGCCCACAACTGTGTCATCGAAAATCAGGTGGTGATTACCAATGCTGTCTCTTTGGCCGGCCACATCCACATCGAGTCTCAAGCCCGCATCGGCGGCATGGTCGGGATCCACCAGTTCACCCGCATCGGGCGCTTGGCCATGGTGGGGGCGATGAGCCGGGTTGACCGCGACGTTCCCCCCTACATGTTGGTGGAAGGACATCCGGCTCGCATCCGCGGTCTGAACTTGGTGGGGTTGCGGCGAGCCAAAGGGATGGAGGGATCCCTGCCCTTGCTGCGGCAGGTCTACCGATTTTTGTACCGCTCAGGGTTGCCTTTGGAAAAAGCGCTGCAAACACTGCGCAGCAGCCTGTGTGTCGTTTGTAACAGCGGTGCGGAGGGAGAGCGCCATGTCCTTTCCCTACAGGGGAAAGAGTGGGTGGACGAGACGAGATCCCTGCAACATCTGCTGCAATTTTTGGAAGACTCCCTCTCCCAGCCCCAACGACGTGGCCCTCTGCCAGCCCTGCGCGGGAGGGGGGAAGATCCGCCGGTGCAGAGCACTTCAGAGCTGGATGACTAAAGATTGGGGTCGGGAGCGTAGCTCTAGTGAGCCACCTGTTCATCTGCACGGGCGAGGTCTCAGGGGATCTGCAGGCCGGCCATCTGATTGAAGAATTGCTGCGCCAGCGCCCTCAGCTGCGCATCACCGCCGTGGGAGGGGAGCGCATGGCTGCTGCGGGGGCCCGTCTGTTGCACCGCACCACCGAGATCAGCTCTGTTGGCATTTTAGAGGCTCTTCCCTTTGTCGGCCCCGCCCTCTGGACGGAGTGGAAGATTCGCCGCTTTTTAGCCCAAGACCCGCCAGATGTGGCCGTGCTGGTGGACTACATCGGCGTCAACAGCCGCATTGCCCGTCTGCTGCAACGGCGGCAGATCCCTGCCGTCTATTACATTGCTCCCCAAGAGTGGGTGTGGTCGCAGGATGCCCGCCTCACCTACCAACTGGCCCAGCAGATGCGGCTGATGTTGGCGATTTTCCCTGAGGAAGCCCGCTACTACGCGGCGGCAGGAGCCCATGTCCAGTATGTGGGCCATCCCCTGTTGGATATTTTGGCCGCTGTGCCCAGCCGTGCTGCCGCCAGAGCCCAGTTGGGGATCCCTGCCGAAGCCACGGTGGTGGTGGTGGTGCCGGCTTCGCGTCGGCAAGAGCTGCGCTCGGTTCTGCCTGTCTTGCTCAAGGCCGCTCAGTTGTTGCAAGCTCACCTGCCTCAGGCGCAGTTTTGGGTGCCCTTGGCCTCGCCCCGTTTTGCTGCCCCGATTGCGCGGGCTGCCCGCCGCCTTGGGCTCAACCTCACCCTTTTGGATCCCCAAGCTCTGCCCTTCTTCTCCCCCCACAAAGCCCATCACCTCGCCTTGGCAGCGGCTGATTTGGTGTTGGCCAAGTCCGGCACGGTGAACTTGGAAACGGCCATCTTAGGGATCCCCCAGGTGGTGATCTATCGCCTTAACCCCCTCACCTTCTGGATCGCCCGCCATTGGCTGAGGGTGTCGGTGCCCTTCATGTCTCCGCCCAACCTGGTGCAGATGCGCCCCATTGTCCCGGAGTTGCTGCAGGAGCAGGCCCAGCCAGAGAAGATTGCCCAACTGGCACTGGAGTTGCTAACTCGGCCGGAACGCCAAGCCCAACTGCAAGCCGACTACGTCGCGATGCGGGCAGCCCTGGGAGAACCCGGCGTTCTGGCTCGCGCTGCCAAGGCCATCCTAGAGGTGTTGGATGGCGCAGCCGGCCCCCAGCGGCATCCCTTTTGCCGCTAACTCCGGTGACCCAGCACCTGAGGCACGGCTCGTCCTCCCGCCAGGGCTGCTGTTGAATCTTCCTCTTCCAGATACTCAGCATCTTGGTTGACGCGCCACCCATCGTAGCGCCGTTCCCCCGCCACAATGTTGCGAGCGGCCAAAAGGCCCGTCATCATGGCGTGATCTTGGTTATTGTAGCGGTGCATGCCGTTGCGGCCTGCCACCTGCAAATTGGGCAGTGCTTCTTCCAAAAAGGTTCGAATGGTCTGGATGTGAGCTTGATAGCCGTGATTGTAAACCGGGTAGGCTTTCGGGGCGCGAATGACTGTGCCGCCCAAAACCTTTGCCTTCCCCAGCAGGCCCAACCGCTGCAATTCCAGCGTTGCCAAGGCCATCAAATCCTCATCGGTTTGTCCCCAAAAGGGATCCGTCGCTGAGCAAAAATACTCCAAACCCAAGCAGGTGACCGAGGGATCCGGAACCATGTCCGCGCTCCAATTCTTGAAGTTTTGGATACGCCCCACCCGCACCGAGGGATCGTGAATGTAGATCCAGTGATCTGGAAATAGGTTGGGCTCATCCACCAGCAAAGCCACCGTCAAAAAATCCCGATACCGCAGTTGTTCGGCAGCCTCTCGCACCGGCTCCGGTGCTGCAGGTACCAAAGCCCGCACCAGAGAGCGCAGCGGCATGGTGGAAATGAACTGCTCGCCGGTCACCCAAAAGGTCTCTCCCCCTTGAGAACGGGCTTGTACAGCTTGAACTCCGGCCCGGTTCCAGTGGATTGCCGTAACCTTGCGATCCAGTTGTACCGGCTGCCCGGCTTCTGCCAGCAAGGTTTGAACGCGCTCCCACATCTGGCCTGGCCCTAGGCGAGGATAGCGAAAGCGATCGATCAGGGTTTTGATCACCCCCTCTCGGTTGGGGAAAAAGGTTTTACGGATCAAAGAAGCCATCGACAGACCCTTGATCCGCTGGGCTGCCCAGTCGGCGCTGATCTCGTGACAAGGGATCCCCCACACTTTCTCGGTGTAGGTCTTAAAAAAAGTGCGATACAGCCGTTCCCCAAATTGGTTAATGACCCAATCTTCAAAAGATACAGGATTGGGCCTGGGAAAGAGGCGCGCCTTTAGGTAACTGAGCAGACAGAGGGTGGTAAACCCTGGCCCCAGTTTGGCAAAAACATCCGTAGGTCGAATTGGATAATCAAAGAAAACACCTCGGTAAAAAATGTGGGAAAGCCGACGGCAAACCTGCATTTCCGAGCCCAAAATCTCCGTCCACAGAGCCTCAATTTCCGCCGACTTGGAGAAAAAGCGGTGTCCACCGATATCAAAGCGATAGCCTTGGTAGGTTACAGTGCGGGATAGCCCCCCTACCTGCACCGGATCCGCTTCCAAAACCGTTACCGGGTAGCCCTGCTTGTTCAGCTCGTAGGCGGCACTCAATCCAGCTGGCCCCGCCCCGATCACCACTGTGGACTGCACTCTGGATAGCTGCCTTGAGGTACCATCTGGTAGTGGGGTCATTTCCTCAGAAATGTTCTCAGAAACAGTCATGGCAACTTCTCACACCACCTCGTCAATCCTAACGGAAATAGGTCTGTTCAAGGGATCCCCGGCCTGGGCGCGAAAGTGCTATGCCTACGGCACCCCGTCGGGAACCGCACCGCTAACGCGAAAGATTAAGCTGGAGACAGATTAGAGATCCCTTTTGTGTGCAAAGAAAGCCTTGGTGCTTCGCACCGCCGTCGCGAATGGCCGACTCTGTGGAGTGAATTTTGTGCAATCTCCCCCCATCCCCAATCCTGGACATCTGCTGACAAATGCTTCGCCGACAGTACTGTTGGCCGATGACGACCCATGCATACGCGGGTACTTGACCCACCTGTTGGTTCATGAAGGCTATCAAGTGGCAGAGGCTGAAGACGGCGACCAAGCCTTGCTGCTCTTCGGTCAAACTCAGCCTCAAATTGCCCTGCTGGACGCCCTCATGCCCGGCACGGATGGGTTCGAGTGTTGCCGCCGCCTGCGGGCTTTGGATGCGAATCTGCCCTGCTTGATGATTACCTCGCTCGAGGATCAAGCTTCCGTAGACAAAGCCTTTGCTGCCGGAGCCAGCGACTACATGACCAAGCCCATTCACTGGCCGATAATGCGTCAGCGCATCCAACACCTGATCAAGGCCCGCCAGAACTTGTTGAACCTACGCCAACAGGCGGCCCGCGAGCAAGCCCTGAACCGCATCGTCCGAGCCATTCCCACTTCTTTGCAGTTGGATCAAATCCTTGCTGCCGTCACCCGCGAGATAGGCCATCTGCTAGAGGCGGATCGGGTAAGCATCAGCATCTATCAGCCTCAGCAACAGCATTGGCGCATTGTCTCCGAGTACAGCACTCAACAGGATGGCTACCTGGGCTGTCTCATTCCCGATTCCGAAAGCCCCATTGCTCAGCAACTGAAGCAGGGGAAAGTGATGTTGCTGGAGGCAGCCGACCAAGCCAAAGACTGGGTCTACATCTCCGCCATGGCCAAAGCCTATCCTGGCAGTTGGCTGCTGGTACCGCTCTACGGTGGCGAAAACCCCGAATCTGGCCCGACCCACCCCACCCTTTGGGGCAGCCTGTGCCTGCAACTGAAAACAGCACGTCCCGGTTGGCTGGCCACCAATCAGGATCTGATCTTGGCCCTGGCCGATCACCTCTCCATTGCCATTCAGCAGGCGGAATTGTTCCAACAGGTTCAGGAGCTGAACCGCACCCTGGAAGAAAAGGTACAGGCCCGCACCGCCCAACTGGATCGCCAAGTACAGGAATTGCAGCGGCTGGATTGCCTGAAAAATGACTTCCTTAGCACGGTGTCCCACGAGCTGCGCACCCCTCTTTCCAACATGAAAATGGCCATCCACCTGCTCAGCTCCGTCCTGCTGCCTGCCCAGGGCGCTCCCAGATCCCCGGATCCGGCCAAAATCTCTCAGTACTTGAAGGTGTTGGACAACGAATGTGAGCGGGAGATCAGACTGGTCGAGGATCTGCTGGAACTGCAGCAGTTGGAGATGCTCAAGGGACTCCGTCCCGCTAACGCGAACGGTTCACAGCGGCCCTGCTGGTTGGAGCTGCAAGAGTGGTTGCCCCAGATCGCGGAGCCCTTTGCTCAGGAGGCCCATAGCCGCCATCAGCGCTTCAGCCTTGGGATCCCTCCAGAACTGCCTGCCATTTTTACTCTGCCGGGAGTGCTAAAGTCGGTGCTGGCGGAATTGCTGAAAAACGCTTGTAAATTCACCCCTGCTGAGCACCTGATCAGCCTTCAGGCCACCTGCCATTCCGACCACCTGGACATCCAAGTCCTCAACACCGGCGTAACCATTCCCCTGGAAGAGCAAAAGCGGGTATTTGAGAAGTTCTATCGGGTGCCCAGCGCGGATCCCTGGCGGCAAGGGGGGACAGGGTTGGGGTTGGCCCTTGTGCGGCAGCGGGTAAGCCTGTTGCAAGGAAGCATTCACCTCAACAGCGAGGCCAACCACACCTGCTTTACCTTGCGGCTGCCTCGGGTTCTCCCTGTCTTTGGCCAAGGCAAGCCAGCTCAGCCTAGGGTGTAGGCGTCGGGGTGGCCGGCTTTGGAGAGTTGGAAGCTTCCCCTTCCTGCAAAACTTCTTGCAAGCGGGCCCGAACCCGCTGGTTGAGAACAGGATTTTCGTTCGCCAAGGTCATCAATTCGCGGTATTGAAGCACTGTCAGCCCTTGCTCCTCGACAATGCGGCTGGCTTGGGTTTCTGTGCGCTGCATAATTTGCTCGTACTCCTCCTCGTTCTGGGTTTCCCGCAGTTGGGCGCTCGCTTCCCGGATCAGGGGATCCAACTCCAACAGAATCCGCACCAACTGTTCCACCTGGGCATCGGTGACTTGCTCTGGGGTCAGGGCTGGAGATGCCACAGGGCTGGGAGTTGCTGTGGCCGGAGCCCCCCCCGAAGTCGGAGAAGCAGTTGCAGCAGGGCCAGGCGACGGGGTTGCTCCCTGTGCCCAAGCCGGCAGGGATCCCAAGCTGAGTCCCAGACCCATCAGCAACGCGAATTTCATCATGCCCAAAACTCCCCAAACCCAGACAAGATAGACCTAAGCCCTTGAGGTGCAGCCAAACCTGAAGCCAGACTAGCAAGATGCCTGAATTCCGTCTAATCGGTTCAACGCAGTCCTGAATGCCCATCAAGCCCATTCCAGCTTGCCGGCACCTGAGGCGGGATCCATCCAATCCCTACGGTACCAGAACTCCTCACTCCAGGGCTCCCAGGATGAACTCGCGAAAGGGCTGTGTGGACATGCTGGGGATCTGCAGTGGATCTCTTGTAGAAACAAGAAGTTGGTTGTACAGTCTTACATGCGCTGTTCAACGGTAGCCCGGCACCGGAGTGCCCCTTTCTCTCCTCGGTTGAGCAGCTCCAGACTTGCAGCATTGGCAATTGACTTAGCACTTCAGCCCAAAGGGGGTTGTCTTGAAGCTGAGCTTAGGTATATGTTCTGTTGAGTATCGTTTTTGTTAATGTTAGGCTAGGGGCCAGATTTGATGCGGATCTCCCACATCGGCATCTGACTTTCTTCGCAGGTGTCAGAGCCCGTGGATCCCCTATCAATATCAGCAGTCAACCTAGCAAACGCCCAATCGCCAGCTCTCTTTGCAGGCGATTGTTGGAGGATTTTTTGTTCGGAGAAAGGTTCTCGATTAGATTTTTTTGGGCGCGTCCATAAGTAACCCTTCAAGGGCTTTGAGGGCGACTGCTGTCTTTATTGCCTTTGTAAAAGATGATAACAAAAATGGGTAAAAGTTATTGCTTTTCTTAAGCAGCGCTGATATATTCTTTGCGGTTGCGGTTGTTCGGTCATCCTTCTACAGGAGGCTTACATTGGTTAGGAGAAGAAAGCGTAAGAGCCGCCGTCGTCTGGAAGGGCGCAAGATTTTAGATCACATTCCTCAATTTAATTTGGACAGTGGTGAGGAGAAGTCTGTAACCGCTGCTCGAAAATATATTCAGGAGAAGTCTATTCAGCCCCCCGCACTTATTTTGGTGCGACGAAATGAACATACAGTTGATCGGTTTTTCTGGGCGGAGAAGGGGTTGTTCGGCGCGCAATATGTCGAGGAGAACCACTTCCTTTTTCCCAGCCTGCGAGCTTTGTTAGCAGAGGTTGCGGCTGAAAAGCCAGAGAAAAAATCCTCGAAGACCCTTGCAACTGCCGCTCGCTAGCTTCTGGCCAGCTTTTCCTACAGCAGGAGCTCAGGAAACAGCCCCCCTACCCTGGGGGGTTTGTTGCAGCCGCTCTCAGAAGATCGTAAAGAACTGACCCTGTGTACGGGATCCCTCCCCACGGGTTGAGCTCCTGCTGCCTCACTCGCCATACTCGACCTGCTGGCGGCAGCGAGGGAGCCACGCGCTACCCTACAAGGGATCCCGTCGGGAGATGCCGGATGAGCCGACTGCCTCAGACCACTGCCCACATCCAAATTACCCGCCGCTCTTGGCAAGAGGGTGCCATTGAGGGGGAAGTCAACGCCAATGGTTGGGTTTGGCGCTTTTGCTGGCGCTTTCGGGCCGGGGAACTCAGAGTGGAGCCTTCTGTGGGGCGGGCTTTGATTTGCGAGCCCTTGAGCCGTTTTCTGGAAAAATCCGACTATCTGCTGGAACCGGGCAGCAACTACTCGTTTGTGATTCGCAGCAGCTTGTGAACTCTCAATCTGAGCAGATCTGAGCAGAGCTTTTGCCCAGCACCAAAGACCGGGGCTGAGCAATGGAAGGCACCTGCTACGGTGACCCAGAAACCAGGTCTCAAGCCCCGTGGGCGAAGAGTGCCTCCCCTCTCACTCCTGTCGCGCCCAAGCTGTTCGCACTTGAAAGAATCCTCGCCCTCTAGGCAGGGGGGTAGTCAATAAAGCTGCAGCAGCCTTTGGTCTTCGGCGGGGGAGGAGGCACATCCAGAGCTGGGTTGCACTCAAAGAAGCCCAGGGGCTTGAGCATAAAGCCGATGTAGCTAACCGGCATCACTGGCCAGTCCTCGGTGCGGGGGAAGTGATTGCAGCCAAAGCTATACCAGAGCACCAGGCGGGTGTTTTCCAGGGAGCGGTTCGCTTGCGTCCATTGCACCAGCCCTTCGCCACCGGGATGTTGGTTGGGGTAGTTCCCTGCTGGGAACTTCTCGCCGGGATGGTAGGGCGTGGCCCAGAGGTGGTGGGCCAGGTATCCTGCCCGTCGGTACAGCCAAGAGTCGGGGTGGGCCAAAAGCTGGACATTGTCCCCCGGCATCAGTTTGTAGGCCACCGGCTGTCCCAGGCGGTTGTGGCGATTGGGGTTGACAATCTTCCAATAGCGGCCCCGCAAGGGATCCACCGTTTGCTTGGCCTCCTGCTCGGTTTTGAGCAGGGTAGAGCGGGCGCGAAAGGCGTTGCCGTGAGGGTTATCCGGCCCCAGAGGCAGAGGTTCTGCATGCACTTCATAGAGGGAGTTGCACGGCCCATCCACCGCCATATCGAGGCGGACAGTGAAAAAGTGCTGGTGGTTGAGGCCAGACAATTGGGGTGCCACCAAGACGCCAAACTCCGGCTCTTCCCCCGGCAACGTGGCGCAAGTGTTGATGATGCCGGTGAGCTTGGCTTCAAACTCCAGCGTGCCGTCTTGGTAGAAATACCAGAAAAAGCCGTAGTCGTAGTTGCCAATGGTGGTGAAAAAGGAAAGCACCAGCCGCCGCGAGCGCCGCACCTGCGCCCGTTCCGTGCGCCAGTCGGTGTGCTTCCAGAGCACCCCAAAGTCCTCCTCGTGCATACAGACGGCATTTTTCAAAAGCATGGGCTCACCGCTGTTGGTGGGCAGCCAGGCATCGAAGTAGTAGATTTCCCCCAGACAGTCGCAGCCCAGCTGCAGGGAATTGGCCTGCATGCCAATGCCGTATTCCCCCACATCAAAGGCATTTTTGCGACAGTGGGGATCCCGCGGATCCCCGTAGGGCACCACCATCTCGGCTACCGAAGCCCGATAGAGAATGGGGCGAAGGCGGCCTTGATCCTCGTAGCTCACCTGGTGGAGGACGAGCCCCTCTCGCGGGTTAAAGCTGATGCGCAGATCCCACTTCTGCCAGCGGATGTGGTGGCCGTCCACCTGGAAGCTCACCCCTTGGGGCTGAGTGATTTCTAGCGGCTTCAAGTCTTGGCGAAAATCTTTGAAAAACAGCTCGTCGAAGTTACCGGACTCCGGCGGCAAGGGCCACAGACCCCGATCCTCCACCTTGACAACTTGCATGCGGTTGAGGTCAATCCAGGGGTAGAGCCCCTCGATGGGGCGGGCATAGCCGTTGTCGCAAGGGGAAGTACGTAGGAAACAAAAGCCTCGCACCAGCCGCCGCCCTTCTTCTTCCGGGATCCCGAAGTAGCCCACCGTCCAGTAGTCCACCATCACCAAATCCACATCGGCAATCCCCCGCCGCTGCAGAGCCGCCAAAAATTGGGGATCCTCCTTGAGCAGGCGGTCGCAGGCGTACACCTCATCGTCGAGCAGAGGGGGCTGCACGCCCGCAATGAGCTGCCAAGAGCGCACCTGCTGTGTTGACAGAGAGACCACCGCTTCGTAGGTGTTGCCACTGGCCGGATCCAACAGCACCACAAAAGCCTGCCGATCCCACGGCTGCCCCGGCTGCCAAGTTTCCATCCAAGGCCGATCCGGCTCGTGTAGCTGGATAGTCACAAAGCGCCACTGAGAACTGAGGGGCCGTTGCCGGCGCAGGATCTGCACCACTTGCCGCATCTCCTCGGCGCTAAGGGGATCCAAGGGGTGGCCTTGGGGCAATGAAGCCTGGCCAAGCAAAGCAGATTCGCTCGACTGGCTATGTCGATCCAAACTGGGAGAAACTTTACAAACCACAGCAATAACCTTGAATTCTTCGGTTGGAAAATGATTGAGTTGAGCTAGGAAAAAATAGGGAGAAGTCTGCTGAGAAAGGTCAAAGGGATCCCTTCGCTCGCCATGCCGCGGGCCAGCCCATCAACCCAACTCAGAGAATCCAGAAAACCTAACAGCAGGCTAAACAGACTATCCTGTTGCCATCGCCAACATCGGGCAACTTTGCAAGAGATACCCGGGGAAAGGAAAACTTAAGCCAAAGCCCAAGGAAGTGAAGACAACCTCGGCCCTGCTAATTGTCCAGATCTAGCAATCTTCTGTTTCCCCGTCCGCTAACCAAATGAAGAGGGCAACGGCACCTTGAGAAGCCGCGCCAGGGCGAACAGGAAACCGTCAACCCATCGGGAAAATCTGAATACAGGTCTTACTACAGATAAACCCAAACTCGAGAGCAGGAGAAGTTTTCTGTGATTAAACGTCAGGCTTAACGTTGCACAGGAAAGCATAAAAAAGAGAAAACGCTTCACGCAGGCTAAGGGCAGGATCACACCGAGAAAGCTCAACGCAACGTCAACTCTCGCAAGAGCGCAAAGACATCTCGAAGCCTGCCCTGACCCTACCTGCCAGGGGGATCCCACTGCTTGGGATCCGAAATGCAACTGACGATACTATAGCAGAGGCACCCCCCTTTCCCACAAGCCCGGCCCAAAGCCTCCCGGTCGCATCAGCAGGGTGTGACCCTAGGCCTTCTCCCCGTGAAGTTGAAGTCCAGCTCAAGTTGAAGGTTTGGTGTCGGAGAACACATATCTAAGAGTTACCCTGGAGCCATGCTTAAGGTTAGGAATTTCTAACAGTTCGAATAGTAGGATCTCCCAGGTTCTCTGAAAATTGTCCACAATGAGGCAGGGCTCATAGAATCTGGTGAGGGAGATGGCTTCAACTCGATACCGCCTGGTGCCGGTGCGGCCAGGAGACGGCAGCTTTTATCCAGAGCATCTCTATTTGGCCTTAGAAGCCACCCAACTGGGCTATTGGCAACTGGATCTGCGCACCTGGGAGTTGAGTGCTTCTCCCCAGTGCAAGGCCAAATACGGGCTGGATCCCGGCCAAGATTTCACCCTGGAAGTGTTTTTGCAGCACGTTCACCCGGAAGATCGCCAAAGGGTGAAAGAAGCTTTGCAGACGGCTGGGCCCAGGGCGGTAGAGGGGGATCCCAACTTTTCGGTGGAATATCGGGTTTACCAGGCCGACGGCCAGATGCGCTGGCAGCTTTCCCAGGGGATTGTGCTCTTGGGGCCGAAAGGGGATCCCGGCGAGATTGTCGGCGTGACCCTGGACATCAGCGAGCGCAAGCAATTAGAGATCACCTTGGCCGAGCGAGAGCGCCACTATCGCCAGCTCCTGGAAGCCCTGCCCGACATGCTGCTTCGTCTGGATCGCCAGGGCCGCTGTCTGGAGTTCAAGCCGCCCAGCCATTTTTCTGTCCCCCATCCCCCTGCCTACTACCTGGGCAAAACTCCTGAAGAGCTGTTTCCTGATACCGGTTGCACCGGTGGGGCGGAACCCATAGCCCAAGCCATTCGCGAGCATCTGGAGCTGGCCTTGGCAACCCGGCAAGCTCAAGAGATCGAATACCCCTGCCCAGAGGGATCCCCTCAGCCCCAATATCGCCAGGCCCGCATCGTTCCCTTTGGGGAAGATCAAGTGCTGGTGATCATCAGAAACATCACCCCTCGCAAGCAAGCTGAGCTGAAACTGCAGCGGCAATTGCAGCGAGAAAGACTGTTTAATCAGCTCATTCAGGCCATCAACACCTCTCTGGACTTACCCACCCTATTTGATGTGGCGGTGCGGGAAGTGGGGGCAGTGTTGCAGGCAGCACGAGTTACCCTTTATCAGTACCTGCCCGCTGAGGCCGTGTGGTTGGGCATTGCCAGCCATAGCCGATTTCCTAATTTGCCCAACAATCTGAACCTGCGACTGCCGGATAGCAGGGATTTTATGGTTTTCGATCATTTGAAACGGCTGCAAATTTTTCATGTCCAGGATCCGGAGCAGATTGCCGATCCCTTTGCCATTTATGAGAAGCGAGAATACCAACTGGGCCCTTGGCTGGTGATCCCGGTGGCTTGTCAGGAACAAATGTGGGGCGGGCTATCGCTGCGGCGCCTGACCTCAGATCCGGATTGGCAAACCGATGAGATCGAGTTGGCCAAGGCTATCGGGGAGCACCTGGCAGTGGCCATTCAGCAGGCAGAGCTTTATCAAAAGCTGCAGCAGGCCAATGCTGAATTGGATTACCAAGTGCGGGTGCGCAATGCAGAGCTCGAACAAGCTTACAACGACGAAGCGCTACTCCAGCTCATCACCGAAGAAATTCGCTCCACTTTGGATGAACAAAAAATCTTGGAAACGGTAGCCCGAGAACTGGCCCTCAGCTTGAACCTATCCAATTGCACCATTGCCCTTCATGACCCAGAGCGGCAGGTCAGCGTTTTGGCGGTGGACTATTTGGCCGGAGAAGGGATCCGGCGCTTCCCCCTGGAGGTTTCGTTTGCGGATTTCGCCCATGTGCTTCGTCAGCTCCAGCGCGGACAGCTCTGCCAATTGAGCAACTTCCATCACCCCTGCTGGCCCAACCACGACCGCTACACCCTGATCATCGCTCCCATTTGCGACAAAAGGGATCTGACAGCTCAACACGAGGAACTGCTTGTTTTGGGAGATATTTGTGGATCCCGTCCACCGGGGCAGATATTTACCGAGCGGGAACAACGGCTTATCCAACGGGTAGCCGGCCAATGTGCCATCGCCATTCGCCAAGCACGTCTTTATCAAACGATCCAGCGTCAGGTGCAACAGTTGCAGGAGCTCAACCAACTCAAAGATGAGTTTCTGCACATGGTCTCCCACGAAATGCGCACACCTCTCACCAACATGAAGCTGGCTATTGGGTTTCTATCTAAAGCCAACCTAACTGAGCGGGAAAGGCGCTACTTTCAAATTTTGGAGATGGAGACCAACCGCGAGCTGGAGTTAATCAACGACCTGTTGGAATTGCAAGCCCTCGAATCCGGAAACAAAGTCCTCAGACTTACCTGTTTATCTCCCCAGGAATGGATCCCCAATCTTGCCGAGCCCTTCCGGCTGCGGGCTGCGCAGCAAGGCCAACAGTTCCAGGTGGAATGGGATCCCGACCTTTGGCTCCTCTGCACGGATGAGAGCCTCTTGTCGCGGGTGGTCAGCGAGCTTTTAAACAATGCGTGTAAGTACACCCCCACTGGGGAAAGCATCTATTTGAGTGTGAGCCAGGCTAACTCCAATGGCCGTCCCGGCTGGCTGATCACGGTGCGCAATACAGGGGTGGAAATTCCTGCAGAAGCGTTGCCCCGCCTTTTTGAAAAGTTCTATCGCCTCCTCCAGTTGGATTGCCGCAACGCCGGGGGAACGGGCTTGGGTCTATCGCTGGTTCAAAAGGCAGTGGAGCTGATGGGCGGATCCCTGCGGGTGGAAAGCCACTCCCGGCAGGTGGTTGTTCAGGTGTGGTGCCCCCACCAGGGCAGCCTGCCGGAAACCCAAAACAGAGCACAGCGCCTTGCGCAGGACTCGAACCTGCAACCATCGACTTAGAAGGTCGGTGCTCTATCCTTTGAGCTAGCAAGGCCGAAGAAAAGGGTGTAGAGCCATTATATCCCCGACCCAGTTCCCAATCCCCAACCCTGCCCACCTGCCTCTGGCTTGGATTTCCGCAGTGTTGCTTGGGCAAATTGCGCGGTTTGCCTTAGGGAGCCAGGGCGGGATCCCTTCACCATGGGAATGTTGGTTTTCGCTCAGGATATGAACGTCAAAGAGATCGTCTGCCAAGCTCTTGGAACGGGACGTCTGGGCGTCTCTCAGGAAACTTGACTGTACGGATAAGGAAGACTTGCAGACGGCAGATGCTTTGAGCAGATGCTTTGATCAGTGCCTTTTTGGATGGCGCTGTGCAGCGGGAGAGCCACAACTGGGCTCCCTGTGCATCGATCCCTTAAAATGGGCGAGCCGAAAGCAGAAAAGTACTCGTTTGAGTTCGAGGATCCCATGCAACCGAGCTATTGCGTCGGAGACAAGTCCAAAATGGGTGTTGAGGTGTCGAAAATTGGGATCCCCATGCCCTTGCTCCCTGATCCTGGCTCAGCTGCGGAAAAGAAAGCTGCCTCTGGCACTCAAGCTCTGTCTCCGGCAGCCAAGCGTCTGCTGCGCCTCTATCACGGTGGTAGCTTCATCTTTCTGGGCCTGTTGTGGCTGGTGGTCGGGATCCCCAGTCTCTGGGCTTTGCGAGCGGATATAGCCCGCCTGTGGGATTACTTTACTTGGACGGGCCTGCGATATGCCTTGTTTCACCGCCCAGGATGGCCGACTTTGGGGTTGTTGCTCTGTGTCAGCTTCACGATGGGGATCCTGATTGCCCAAAGCCGCTATGAGCTGTTCGGCCTGTATCCGGTGGAGCGTCTCATGCTGGAGCAGCAATCCCGCTGGATCCTATCCTTGCCGGTGTGGCATCCGCTGCGGCGCTGGTTGGTGCGCAGGTTGGATACTCAAGATTAGGTTTTGGCTGCCACTTGGGATCCCTGCCGGCACCGAGGCAAAATCTCGTTTGCGTGCGGCTGAAATCCCGCACAAGCACCACTTCCGAAGCAGCAGGAGAAGTCAATCACGCCCACCCAAAGCCTCAGCCTGGGATTTTTCCGAGGAAGCCACAGATAGCTTCACAATCCGGGCCAGCCGAGCCTTACGACGAGCGGCTGTGTTTTTGTGCAGGACGCCGGTTTTGGCAGCTTTATCAATGCGGCTGAAAGCAGCACTCATCGCCGCCTGGATTTCCTGCAGAGTTTCTTGCTGTGGGTTGGCGGCATAGGCAGTTGAGAGGGAGATCACTTTCTTCATCAGAGCGCGCACCATGGCTTTGGTGGCTTTATTGCGCAGCCGATTACGCTCTGCGATCTGAACGCGCTTGATGGCAGATTTGATGCGTGGCATGGTTGAAGGGGAAGTTCCAGCGAAGATCCAGCATACCATCAGAGCTGGAAGCTCCACCAGTTCCTATTGTTCTCCGATGGGATCCCCATGTTCCAAGATTGCAGCTCGCAGATCCGCTTTAACCCACCTGCCCTTTTCTACGGGGTTGCCGCTTGCGATTTGGATCGGGATGGGGCCTTTGAGCTGTTTGTGTGCGGGTTCCGCGGCTCGAATCGAGTCTTGAAGTGGGATGGGCAAGCCCTGGTGGATCAAGCAGACGACACCCTGGCCGATGCAGGGCGCATGGCAATTGGGGTGGCTGCTGCCGACTTTGACGGGGACGGGCAAGAGGAACTCTACGTTTTGAATACCGATACCTTCGGGGGGCGCAAGCGCTTTGGGGATCGCCTGTTCGACTGGCAGGGATCCGCCTGGGTGGATCTGTTCTCCCTGCCGCAAAACCAAGATGCCCTCAACTTGACCGCAGGTCGCTCTGTAGCCTGTGTGGATCGTCTCGGCCAGGGGCGCTATGGATTTTTCGTGGCCAACTACGGCGGCCCCATGCGCCTGTATGAGCTGGCCTCCAACCAGATGATCGCCGATGTAGCGCCGGAAGCGGGATTGAATCGGGTGACGGGCGGGCGGGGGTTGGTGGCCGTGCCCTTGGTCTCGCAGCGGATGGACATTTTTGCCGTCAATGAGCAGGGACCTAACTTTCTGTTTCGCAACCGGGGAGATGGCACCTTTGAAGAGATTGCCGCTGAGGTGGGCCTAGCAGATCCCGACGAGCATGGGCGCGGCGTGGCAGCGGTGGATCTGGATGGGGATGGACGGCTGGATTTGCTCTATGGCAACTGGGAAGGCCCCCATCGCCTCTGGATCCAGACCCCCGACGGTTTTTTTAAGGATGTAGCCCCCCCGGAGTTGGCTAGGCCCTCCCGCATTCGCACAGTCATCGCTGCCGACTTCGACAACGACGGCTACCCAGAGCTGTTTTTCAACAACATCGGCGAGCCCAACCGTCTGTTTGCATGGCGCTCAGGCCGTTGGCAAGCCATCGACATTGGAGATGCTGCCGAGCCGCAGGGATTGGGGACAGGAGCAGCAGTGGCCGATGTGGATGGGGACGGTCGTCTGGAATTGTTGATTGCCCATGGGGAGTCTGGCGCCCAGCCTCTCAGCTTCTATCGCCCTCAGGCCAATGCCAACAACTGGCTGAGGGTTCTGCCCCTCACCCGCCAGGGAGCCCCGGCCCGCGGCGCGTTGGTAAGGCTGCTCACCTCCACCCGTACCCAGATCCAGGCCATCGACGCCGGCAGCGGCTACCTCTGTCAGATGGAGCCGGTGGCCCACTTTGGCCTGGGATCCGAAACAGGGGTCAAGGAAATCCAGATCCAGTGGCCGGATGGGAAACAGTTGCAGGTGGCCCACCCACCGGTCA
This sequence comes from Thermostichus sp. OS-CIW-33, assembly GCF_054059615.1. Taxonomy (NCBI): domain Bacteria; kingdom Bacillati; phylum Cyanobacteriota; class Cyanophyceae; order Thermostichales; family Thermostichaceae; genus Thermostichus; species Thermostichus sp. OS-CIW-33. Next base: position 47,518 of record NZ_JBSSCH010000003.1, on the reverse strand, counting down.
ACCAGCTTTTGCGGATCCCTTATCCCCGCTAGCCGCCAATCTGAGACATGGTGCGCCGGTAGGATCCCTGGCTGCCGGTGTCCCGTCCTTTGAAGTTGATGTCCGGCTTGATGTCCAGCAGTTCTCGCACCTGCTGTCTTAGCCTTTCGGCAGGGATCCCAGCTCGCAGCGGATCCCGCAGGTTGATTTGGCCGGATTCGTTGAGCAGGCAAGGGCGCAGCCAACCGTCGCTGGATAGCCGCATGCGGTTGCATCGATTACAAAAGCACTCCGACATCTGGCTGATAAAGCCCAAGGTGCCTTTTGCCCCCGGGATTCGAAACACATCCGCCGGCCCATTGCCGGCCACAAACCCAGGTTCCAGGCCAAAGCGAGCGCGAATTCGCTGTCGCAGCACCTCAGACTCCACCCAGCCGGCCTGTTGAAAGAGGGCGGCATTGCCAATGGGCATAAACTCGATGAAGCGCACATGCCATTGTCGCTCCAGAGTAAGGGCAGCCAGATCTTCCACTTCCGATTCGTTGAGCCCAGGGATCACCACCACATTCAACTTGAGGGGATCAAACCCCACTTGGTGGGCAACTTGGATCCCGGCCCAGACCTGCCGCCAGCGATCCCGCCCCGTGATCAGTCGAAAGGTCTCGGGGTTGAGGGAATCAAAGCTGATGTTGATGCGGCGCAACCCCGCTTCATAGAGGAGTTGAGCTTTTTGGCTGAGGTTGAAGCCGTTGGTGGTAAGGGCCACATCTCTCACCCCAGGCAGGCTGCATAGAGCCCGGATGAGGTGCTCCAGCCCCGGCCTGAGCAGGGGTTCGCCGCCGGTGAGGCGAAAGCAATCGATCCCCAACGGCAAAAACACCTCTCGAACCAACGTGAGGATTTCCTCATCCGTTAAACGCTCTGGGGCTTGCAGCCACGTCAACTCCGCCTCGTCAGGCATGCAGTACTGGCAGCGGAAATTGCAGCGATCGATCAAGCTGATGCGCAGATAGTTAACGGTCGGCATGGCAACCTAGGCTAGAAACAGATGGGGCACCCCTCCCCCCAGAGTGCCGAGCAACGCCGGGGACCCTTTCCGTTGCCTCTGGAAAACCTCCCAGCGTCTCCATCCGCAAAGGCAGCGGGGGAACTGTCTCCAGGCTTTCAACTTGCGGTGGCCACACCTCCAGTTTGCAGGATACTACGAAGATTGAGGTGCAAATCTCTACTCGGCAGAGCCAGGGATCCCTGCCCATTCGGGTTGAACAGGCCGCTGCCAGCGTTCCCACCAGGCCAGCACAGACTCAGGTGGGTGGCTGTCGTGGCTGCCGTTGGCATTGGCGGGGAGGGGGGGAGAGGGAGGTGGGGCTGGCGGTGTCAGCCAACTGAGGGGGGCAGGGATCAGACAACTGGGGTGGAGAGGGCGCAGATCGCGGTAGTGGCTGCTGCGAATGGCCAGGATCTCCTGCTGAATGATGTCTGGGGGTTCTCCCAACTCCAGCAACACATGGCTGCACAGCCCCAGGCTGGCCTCGAATTCGGGGTGGACGACTTCTCTGGCCCCCAACTGATAGAGCTGTTCGATGTCTTCCTTGTCGGTAGCTCGCACCACCACATCCAATTGCGGCGCCAACTCCAGAGCTCGTTTCAGGCAGAGGCGGATGCTCATGCGATCCGGCAGGGCAATGACCAGAGCGCGGGCCTGGGGCAGGCAAGCTTTCTCCAGCACCAACGGGCTGGCCGCATTTCCGTAGAGGTAAGGGACCCCACGGGAACGCAGGTGTTGGATCACCCGTTCTGATTGATCAATGACCAAGAGGGGGTGACGACGGGCTTCGAGAATGCGCACAATGTCTTGCCCCACCTGCCCATAACCGCACACCACCACGTGCCCCTGTTGAGGAGCATCGGGGGCCAAAGCGCGGGGCCGCTCGCCCGATTCCAACCAGCGGGCCAAGAAGGGGATCCCGTGTAGCCCGGAAAACAGTCGAGGAGCGCCCCTCAGCAGAAAGGGAGTGAGCAGAAGGGTAACGGCTGTGGTGCTGACAATCAACAAATAGATCTGCCGCGACACCAATCCCAAAGCCTGCCCCTCGCTGGCCAGCACAAAGGAGAATTCGCCGATTTGCGATAGGCCCAGCCCCACCACCACCGCTGCCGGCAGAGTGTAACCAAACAGCCGCGCCAAGGGAGCCACGATGCAAAACTTGCCCACCATCACCAGACCCACCAGCCCCAGGATCAGCAACAGATGGCCGAGGATAAAGCTGGGATCGATGAGCATGCCGATGGCCGCAAAAAAGAGAGCAGCAAACACATCTCGCAAAGGCTCTACATAGTCCAGGGTTTGGTCGGCGTACTCCACCTCCGAGATCATCAGACCGGCAATGAAAGCCCCAATCTCGCTGGAAATGCCCAGCCGCTCCGTCAACAGGGCAATCCCCACGCAGAGGCTGATCACCCCCAGCAAAAACACCTCTTTGCTCTCCTGCTGAGCCAAAAGCCGCAAGAAGGCCGGAACGAGCCAAATGCCACTCACCACTGCCCCCAGCCCCACCAGGCCAATTTCCGCTACCGACTTGACCAGGGATCCCGCCAGCTCCGGCAGGGGAGAGTCCAAAGCCGGCAACACCGCCAACATCAGCCCCACCGCCAAATCTTGCACAATCAGGATCCCCAGCATGGCCTGGGCTTGGGGAGTGCCCATTTGGTTGGTCTCAGTGAGACTTTTCAGCACCACGGCAGTCGAGGACAAGGAGAGCACAGCCCCCAAAAAGATCCCTTGCACCGGCGTCAACCAGCCGCTGACCACTGCCAGCACCGCCGTGATCAAAATCGTCAGGCTGATTTGCAAAATGCCGCCGCCAATGGCGATCCCCCGCACTTTGCGCAATTCTTTCAGGGAAAACTCCACCCCCAAGGTGAACAGCAAAAAGGTCACCCCAAATTGAGCCAGGGTTTCCACCTGAACCAACTCTTTGATCCACCCCAGCCCGGTGGGCCCCACTAAGATCCCGGCTAATAAGTAGCCCAGCAACACCGGCTGCCTCAGCAGCGAAGCCAAGAATCCACCTGCTGCCGCTGCCGCCAATACCGTCACAATGTCCAAAATCAGACGAAAGTCTTCCTGCACAGGGCACTCACCGAGGAATGTGAACTTTTGTAGCCAATCCTGAGGATTCTTCCACGATAATGCTTCCTCTGGCATCTCGGACAGAGCGAAGAACTCGGCTTCAAGCTCTGCACCCTGCTGCCCCCGAGGATCCCGGCTGGCCCAGCCCGGATTCAGATCCAGCCTGGATTCAGAGGAAGCTGGACGGAAACTCAGTGGAAATTTTTGTTAAAAGTTGCTGACAACACCCCAAAACCGTAGCTTATAATACAGAATGTAGATAGAAATCGTTCATCCTCTCGCGTGCTGGGCGGCTCATCATGGGTAGAGCGACATCGCAGCCAGAGGACGGAAGTAGGGAGAGATCCCGAAGGAACGCGCCTCAACTCTTCTGGTAACCGTGTGGCTTCTCTTGTCTCTCAGGAGAAGGCGAACGGATGAAAACTCAACTCATTGGAGGCGAAGATCATGGCACTCTCTTACCGTGGCGTCGATTACACCCCCTCTTCTGCAACTGCAGCGGTTTCTCCCGGCAAAGTGGGGGGTCGTTACCGGGGGCTGGACTGGCGGTTCCGCCACCTGAGCAAGCCGGTGGTTTTGCCCACCAACCTTGACCTGCTCTATCGGGGTGTTGCTCATCATCTCAAGGCGGCCGAAGGGCCGGCTCAACCCGTTCAGACGGCAGAGGCATCTGCCCCGGTGGCTGCCAATGGCCGTTCTCATGTCTTGGATGAGCTGTCTCGCCGCTTGATGATGAGCCATCAACGCTTGATTCGGATTCGCCAGCAATCCATGCTGCTCCGCGGTACAGAGCAGATTGGCCTGCATGTCAACGTGCGCAACTTCTGGAACCGCATCCAAGGAAAAGTGCATCCCACCTTTCGGCTCAACTACGACCGTAGCCGTGTCAGCATGAGCTGATCTGCCCGTAACTGTTGATGCTCTGGCATGAGCTCAGCGAGAAGGGATCCCGGCTGGGGATCCCCTTTTGGTTTCTGGGTTGAGCTTCCTCAGGTCGATGGACGGCACAGGACGCTTCAACGCTGGCACGAGGTGCTGTTGACCAAAAGTAGCTAAGTTGCCCAAGGGATCCACAATTGAGGGGTGCTATTTCCTCGGAAAAAAACGGGATCCCATCAGGGATCCCGCTGCAGAATCGGCCACACCGCTTAGGCGTCGAAGTAAAGGGCGAACTCGTAGGGGTGAGGCCGCAGATTGATGGGGTTGATCTCGTTGTCGATCTTGTACTCGATGTAGGTCTGGATCAGATCTTCGGTGAAGACGCCTCCCTCCAGCAAGAAGGCATGATCCTTCTGCAAGCTTTCCAGAGCATCCAGCAGGGATCCGGGTGTGGAAGGGATCTTGGCCAGCTCTTCCGGCTCCAGATCGTAGATATCTTTGTCCAAGGGCTCGCCGGGATGGATCTTATTCTTGATCCCGTCCAGGCCAGCCATCAGCATGGCCGAAAAGGCGATGTAGGGATTGCAGGTGGCATCCGGGCAGCGGAACTCCAGACGCTTGGCCTTGGGATTGTTGCCGGTCACCGGAATGCGAATGGCAGCGGAACGGTTGCCCTGGGAGTAAGCCAGGTTCACCGGCGCCTCAAAACCGGGCACCAAGCGCTTGTAGGAGTTGGTGGTGGGGTTGGTGAAGGCCAGGATCGCCGGGGCATGCTTGAGCAGACCACCGATGTAGTAGAGAGCCGTCTCGCTCAGGTTGGCATAGGTGCCTTCGCTATAGAACAAAGGCTGGCCATCCTTCCAGAGGGACTGGTGGGTGTGCATGCCGGTGCCGTTGTCGTTAAACAGGGGCTTGGGCATGAAGGTGACGGTTTTGCCGTGCTTGCGGGCCACGTTCCGGATCACGTATTTGTAAACCATCATGTAGTCGGCAGCCGTGATCAGATCGGCAAAGCGATAGCCCAACTCCCCTTGCCCGCCGGTAGCCACCTCGTGGTGATGCTTCTCGATGGGCACCCCCAACTTGCCCATGGTCAGCAGCATCTCGGTGCGGATGTTTTGATGGGCATCGGTGGGCGGGGCCGGGAAATAGCCCTCTTTGTAGCGAGGCTTGTAGCCCAGGTTGCCACCTTTCTCCTCGCGGCCCGAGTTCCAGCGACCTTCGATGGAATCCACGAAGTAGTAGGCCGAGTTTTGGGTTTGGTCGAAGCGAACATCCTCAAAAATGAAAAACTCCGCTTCCGGCCCGAAGTAAGCCGTATCGGCAATGCCCGTCGATTGCAGATAGGCAACGGCACGGGCGGCAAGGCTGCGGGGACAGCGGCTATAGGGCTGGCCAGTGCGCGGCTCAACAATGCTGCAAGTTATGCTGAGGGTGGGCACCTCCAGAAAGGGATCGATCCAAGCCGTTTTGGGATCCGGCACCATGTACATGTCCGACTCGTTGATCGCTTTCCAGCCCCGGATACTGGATCCGTCAAAGGGAAGCCCCTCGGTGAAGGTTTCTTCCTTGATCATCGAGGTGTGGAAGGAAACATGCTGCCAGGTGCCAAAGATATCCACAAACTTGAGATCCACTATCTGGACGTTGTTGTCCTGGATCATCTGAAGCACTTCTTGGGGCGTGGATGCCATTACTCTCTCCTGATTGGGTTGCGGTTAAGACTGGGGGAACTGTGGCTGAAACAAATGGGATCCCAGCAGGTGATCCCCACGCTTCGACCCAGACAGGCCAAAAACGCTCACTCATCCTAGAAAGGCCAACACGGGCATTTTGTAGTTTCTGATACAAAATTCATTTGAGCTCCGCTTTCTGACCAAGACCAAATTGCTGGCCATCTCAGACACCTCTTTTCCTTCTGGCTTGGGTCAACCGGGATTGGGTGTTGGGGATCCAAAACTTGGGCAATGGCCGCCACTTGGCCAACCTCTGGGCAGAAATAACCGGATGGGGCGGGCAAAACCCTGCCCCGGTTGCCTGAGGCGAGCGAAAATTAGGATCAGCAGGCCCCCAGCTCGCCCGGTTTGCCAAAGGGTGTTAAGCTAAAGCGTAGTCGTTATGAGTTTGACTTTTAGTCCTGTTGCAGAAGGAGAGACATCGGATGACAGAGCAAAGTCGGGTTGAGAATGTGGTGATTATCGGCTCCGGCCCTGCTGGGTTTACAGCAGCCATTTACGCTGGGCGTGCCAACCTGAAGCCGGTTGTGTTTGAGGGGTTCCAGGCGGGCGGGATCCCGGGCGGGCAACTGATGACCACCACCGAGGTGGAGAACTTTCCGGGCTTTCCCGAGGGCATCACCGGCCCCCAACTGATGAAGAACATGCGGGCTCAAGCGCAGCGGTGGGGGGCAGAACTTTACACCGAAGATGTCACCTTTGTGGATTTAAGCCAGCGGCCCTTTGTCGTCCGTTCTGACGAGCGGGAATTGCGCACCCACAGCCTGATCATCGCCACCGGGGCCACAGCCAAGCGCCTACACCTGCCGGGGGAGGAGACCTACTGGAACCGGGGCATGTCAGCTTGTGCTGTCTGCGATGGGGCTATGCCCATGTTCAGAGGGGTGGAATTGGTGGTGATCGGCGGCGGCGATACTGCCTGTGAGGAGGCCACCTACCTGACCAAGTTTGGATCCCACGTGCACATGCTGGTGCGCAGCGACAAAATGCGGGCCAGCAAGGCCATGCAGGATCGTGTTCTCAACAACCCCAGGATCACTGTGCACTGGAACACCGAGGCGGTGGAAGTGATGGGCGACGGCCTGCGCCTGACCGGGGTGAAAGTGCGGAACAACCAAACCGGCGAAATACGCGAGATGTCAGTGGGTGGCCTATTTTATGCCATTGGCCACAAGCCCAACACCGACTTGTTCAAAGGGCAACTGGAACTGGATGAAGTCGGCTACATCGTCACCCGCCCGGGATCCGTGGCCACCAGTGTGGAGGGGGTGTTTGCCGCCGGCGACGTGCAGGATCACGAGTTTCGTCAGGCGATTACCGCTGCCGGCACTGGCTGTATGGCGGCCATGTTGGCAGAGCGCTGGCTCTCGGAACACGGCTTGGCCCAGGAGTATCACGTCCTTCCCCAAAGCCATCCTGAACCCAGCCCTGCTGCGACTTCTGCGGCAGAGTCTGCTGGGGATCCTGCTGTTGAGGAGGCCAGCTTTGAGGAGAATGGACAGGATGACTTAGACTTCAGCAAGACTTGCCATGAGGGGAGCTATGCCCTGCGGCGACTCTACCACGAAAGCGATCGCCTGCTCATGGTCAAGTACACCGCCCCCACCTGTGCCCCTTGTCATGCCCTCAAGCCGATCTTGAACAAGATCATCGATGAGTTCTCGGACAAGTTGCACGTGGTGGAGATCGATATTGAGAAAGATCCGGAGATTGCAGAGGCAGGGGGGGTGGCGGGCACCCCGACGGTGCAATTTTTCAAAAACAAGACGCTGGTGGCCCAGTTGGTGGGCGTTAAGCCCAAGTCCCAATATCGAGAGGTGATCCAGGCCAATTTGTGTGAGGAAAAATCCCCCTAAGGATGTTGTCCTCTCCAACCTCTGGCCCCTCTCCCCAAGGGAGAAGGGAGCTGGGCGCAGAAAACGGTTTCCCAACCGAGGCTCAGCTAGTCCGAAAAGGCACCGTGGTAGGCGGCCTGCATAGCTGCCAAAGACACCACCAGTAAGGGATCCCCTTCTGCCGTCCTCAAGAGCAGGGGATCCGCAGGGGATCCCACCTCTCCCAAAAGCTGCCACTGGCCGGCAAGCTGCGCTTCTAAGTAGGCTTCCCAAGCAGAGCGCTGGGCCGGATCCACAGAAACCAGGATGCGGCTGGATCCCTCGCCAAACAGGGCCTGATCCCAACGGCCTAAGGGCGTGGGAAGGCAGAGGGTGGCTCCCCGGCTGCCGCTTAGACAGGCTTCTGCCAAGGCCACTGCCAGCCCGCCGTCGCTGCAATCGTGGGCCGAGCGCACCCACCTCTGGCGGATCCCATAGCGACAGGCAGCTTGCACCCGCTTTTCCAATTCCAGATCCACTGGCGCGGGCCGGCCCGTAACTTGCTGGTGGATGACCGCCAAATACTCGCTGCCCCCCAAGCTGGTGAGGGCCTGGGATCCCAGGAGGTAAATGAGATCCCCTTCTTGCTGCCACCCCTGGCCACAGATGCATTTCAAGTCGGGAATAAGACCCACCATGCCAATGACAGGGGTAGGGTAGATAGCCTGCGATCCCTGGGGGGTGAGGGTCTCGTTGTAGAGAGAAACGTTTCCCCCCGTTACCGGCGTACCGAGGGCACGGCAGGCATCTCCAATCCCCCGACAGGCCAGGGCCAGCTGCCAGTACACCACCGGGTTTTCGGGATTGCCAAAGTTAAGGTTATCGGTAACAGCTAGGGGATCGGCCCCCACACAGGTGAGGTTGCGGGCAGCTTCCGCCACGGCTGCCTTGGCCCCCTCGTAGGGATCCAAATACACCCAGCGGCCATTGCCATCCAGGGTGGCAGCGATGGCCTTGCGGGAAGCTCGCAGGGGCGGCACCTTGCCCACGCCAAACTTTTGGGAACGGATGCGGATAACCGCCGCATCTCCCTGGCCCGGCCAAAGGACGGTGTTGTTTTGCACCTGGTGGTCGTATTGGCGATAGATCCAGGCTTTGCTGGCCAGAGTGGGGCTGGCCAAAAGCTGCAGCAGCACCTCTTTCCATGCCAGCGTTGCCTGAGCGAGGTGGATCCCCTGGCAATCACAAGGGGGTAGAGTGGCGGGATCCCATTGCCACGCTGCCTGCACGTAGGCTGGCGGCTCTGGCAACACCGGACGGACATAGACGGGGGTGTCTTCGGCCAAAGCCCGCACCGGCACCTGCACCACGCAGGATCCCTGGTGCCAGATCTCCACCAGCGGCTCGGCAATGACTTCCCCGGCCACACTAGCTTGCAAACCCCAGCGGTGGAAGATCTCCATCACCTCCGCCTCGCGGCCTTTTTGCACCACCAGCAGCATCCGCTCCTGGGATTCCGAGAGCAGGTATTCCCAGGCAGCCATGCCGCTTTCCCGCGCCGGCACTCGGTCGAGGTCAAAGCGGATCCCCACCCCTCCCTTGGCGGCCATCTCCGCGGTGGAGCAGGTGATCCCGGCTGCCCCCATATCCTGGGCAGCCACCACAGCTCCTGTGGCAAAGGCCTCCAGACAGGCCTCGATGAGGCACTTGCCCAGGAAGGGATCCCCCACCTGCACTGCCGGCCGATCCTGCTGCGCATCCTCCTTGAGCTCGGCGCTGGCAAAGCTGGCGCCGCGGATGCCATCCCGCCCGGTGGTGGCGCCCACGTACAAGACCGGGTTCCCCACCCCCCGCGCTGCCGATTTCACCACTGCCGGCGTCTCCAGCAGCCCCAGGGCCATGACGTTGACCAAGGGATTGCCGCTGTAGCAGGGATCCACCGCCACTTCTCCCCCCACTGTGGGTACCCCGACACAGTTGCCGTAGTGGGCGATCCCTTCCACCACCCTGGCCATGAGGCGGCGGTTGCGGGGATCGGTTAGCGGCCCAAAGCGCAGCGAGTTAAGCAGGGCAATGGGACGGGCGCCCAGGGTAAAGATATCCCGCAGGATCCCTCCCACGCCGGTAGCTGCCCCCTGGAAGGGCTCCACTGCCGAAGGATGGTTGTGGGACTCGATCTTAAACGCCAGCCAATCCCCCTCCCCCAGATCCACTACGCCGGCATTTTCCCCCGGCCCCACCACTACCCGCTCGCCCGTGGTGGGAAAGTTTTTCAGCAGAGGGCGGGAGTTTTTGTAGCAGCAGTGCTCTGACCACATCACCCCAAACATGGCCAGCTCGTTGGGGTTGGGATCCCGGCCCAGCTGCTGCTGGATCTGTTGATATTCCGCCGGGGAAAGGCCGTGGGCTTTTAAGTCTTCGAGAGTATAGGGCATAGTGCTCCAATTGCCCCTAGCTTAGGTCAACAACCCAGGGCCCAAGAGACGGGCCTGACGCTCTTCCAGTATGCGGCTTAAGGGGGGCCAGCGCTTCAGGTCGGGGTCTTGGACAATAAGCTGCTCTGCCGCCTGGCGGGCCAGCTGCAGCACCTCTTGATCCTCCATGAGACTGGCCAGGGCAAAATCGGGTAGCCCCGACTGGCGGGTGCCCATCACCTCCCCTGGGCCGCGGAAGCGCAGATCCATCTCGGCAATGAAAAACCCGTCGTGGGACTGCTCCGGCACCTTGAGCCGCCGCAGGGCCTCCTCGCTTTTGGATCCTGTCATCAGGATGCAGTAGGCTTGGTCAGATCCCCGCCCTACCCGCCCCCGCAGTTGGTGCAGTTGGGAGAGCCCGAAGCGCTCTGCGTGCTCCACCAGCATCACCGAGGCATTGGGCACATCTACCCCCACCTCCACCACCGTGGTAGAGACCAGAATATCCAGCTCCCGCCGGCGAAAGGCCGCAATGACAGCTTCCTTCTCGCTACTGGTCAAGCGCCCGTGCAGCAGGCCCACCCGAAATTGGGGGAAGACCTTTTCCTGCAGACGCTGGTGTTCCTCGATGGCAGATTTGAGATCCAGCTTCTCCGACTCTTCAATCAACGGCAGCACCACGTAGGCCTGCCGCCCTTGGGCAATTTCCCGCTCGATAAGCCGCATCACCTGCAGGCGATCCCCTGGCCGGGCCACCAGGGTGTGCACGGGCTTGCGCCCCGGCGGCAGCTCGTCAATTTGGGTAACATCCAGATCCCCATGCAGGGCCAGGGTGAGGGTGCGGGGGATGGGGGTGGCGGTCATGGTGAGGACATCGGGGTGATCCCCTTTCTGTTGCAGAGCGGCCCGCTGCTCCACGCCAAAGCGGTGCTGCTCGTCGATGACCACCAAGCCCAGGTTGCGAAACTGCACTGCCGGCTGGATGAGAGCATGGGTGCCCACCACCAAGGGCAATTCCCCGGTCTGCAACTGCCGCAGGATCTCCCGGCGCTTAGCAGGGGGCGTGGATCCAGTCAACAGTTCAACGGGCACCTGCAGCTGGCTGAGCCATTCCACCAACTTGCGGTAGTGTTGCTCGGCCAAAACCTCGGTGGGAGCCATGAGGGCCGCCTGCCAACCGGATTGAATGGCTGCCAGCACAGCTGCCACCGCCACCACGGTTTTGCCGGATCCCACATCTCCCTGCAAGAGGCGGTTCATGGGCAAGGGATCCCGCAGATCCGCTAGGATCTCGTCGATGGCCCGCTGCTGGGCAGCGGTAAGCTGAAAGGGCAGGATTTGGTAGAAGCGATCCAACAGCTCCCCTCTAGCCGGCTGGTAACGAGGTATGGCCTGAGCTTGGGCACGATAGCGGTGTCGCCGCTGCAATAGGCTTAGTTGTAGGTAGAAAAACTCATCGAACACCAGCCGCCGCCGGGCCTGGGCCAGCAGCTCTCGGGTCTCAGGAAAGTGGATCTGCTGCAGGGCAACAGGCAAGTCCAAAAGCTGCAACTGCCGCTTGAGATCCGCCGGCAAGGGATCCTCCACCAAGGCCGCCGCCGGCAAAGCTAGTTGCACCGCCTTGCGCACCAGATCGGCGGGGATCCCTTCTGAGAGAGGGTAAACTGGCAAGATCTTGCCCAGCCTGTCCAGCTCCTCGCCCTCTCCCCCCAGCACCTCCAGTTGCGGGTTATCCAGCGTTAGGCCCAACCGGCCCTTTTTGACCAGGCCGCTGGCAGCCACCAGGGCCCCCTTGGGGTATTGCCGCTCCAGGGAAGCTTGCCAACTGCGCTGGGCAAACTGCCGCCCGCTGTAGAAGCGGCTGAGGGTAATTACACCACTTTTGTCGGCAATCTTTAGGTTGAAGATGGTCAGCGAGGGATTCTTAGGGCTGGTAAAGCAACTGCAACTTTTCACCGTCCCTACAAGGGTAACGGTCTCCCCCACCTTAGCTTGGCGGATGAGCACCCGCCGGGAATAGTCCAGGTAGTCGCGGGGGAAGTAGTACAGGGCATCCCGCACGGTGTGCAGGCCCAGTTGTGCCAGTTTCTCCGCTGACTTGGGACCAATGCCTTTGAGAAACTGCAGCGGCTGCTCCAGGCTGAGGCCGGCGGGGAGAGATGGGGAAATCGTGCTCCGCCCTGCCTCTGGGGGGGTTGTTGCTACGCCTACGGCAGGGAAACCAGAGCGCTGTGGCAACGAGGCTGCAAACGAGCCAGGTTGGTGGGAACTCGGTCGGGACAGCTCTTGCTGACGTCGGACTCGCTCCAGCCAGCGGCGAGTTTCGGCCACCAGGTGCTGGCGTTCGGGCAGCTCCAGCTCCGGGTACAAGGTATAGCGGGATCCCAGTTCTCGCCACCGCCGCCGGTCATCTCCACTCAGCGCCCAGTCAGAGGGGGGATCCTGTCCGAACACACTCCCCAAAAATTGGGAGAAGGTCTGCTCTCGCCCCCGCAGGTCGGTAAACCCCACCTCTGCTTCTAGGGAAAGGGCGCGCTGAAGCCGCTGTAGATCCACCTGGCTCAAGTTGCTTGGCTGCCGGGAGTGCTCCTTATCAATCCAACTTTAGCCAACAACGGCAGGACAACCGAAGGAGTGCAGCAGCGCAAGCCACACTTTCCATTCCTTGATAAAGAAAAAAGCCTGCCTTATTACTCCGCAACACTGTCGTGACGGGGCAGGCCGAAGGGATCCAGAGGCACTTTTTGGGAGATGCAGGAGCTTTAGCTGCGGGCCAGGGCGGATCCCAAAAGCAGAGCCATCACTGCCGGCACCAAGGCAATCGCCAGGATGGTGAAAACTTGTGCGTCCGTCATAACCAACTCCCTAACAGTGGAATTGCACAAAAGTCAGCCCCCTCACTCTACCGTAGCTTGAGGGGTAGCCTTGACACCGAGAAGAAAAGCTCAACATTCTTTACAAAGCAGCCCTTGCCCATCCCGCTTGACCGTGGCTCCCAGATCCTCTGCTTGGATCGATTGACATTCTCCCCACCCCTAAAGCAAGGGATTCTTTCTCAGTTTTGGGGTTTTACCCCAGGCAGAAAGGCCGGGGCCTGCGCTGCTGGTTTGCGGGTCATGCTACGATGTTGCTCCGCAACGCCGTCGCGACGGCGAAGCAGTTCTTGCCCATTCCTCCTGCGAAGTTCGGTCTTGGCGTCATCATGGTAGCTGCTCCACAAAGTCTGACCACCTCACGGGATAGCTTGGCTATCCTGGCGGAAACGGATCCCGTTGTTTACCGCCTGATCCAGCAAGAGCTCAACCGGCAGCGGGATCACCTGGAGATGATTGCCAGCGAGAACTTCACCTCTCCTGCCGTCTTGGCAGCCCAGGGCTCGGTGCTCACCAACAAGTATGCAGAAGGGCTGCCGGGCAAGCGCTACTACGGCGGCTGCGAGTTTATTGACGAGATTGAACAACTGGCCATTGACCGCGCTAAGCAATTGTTCGGGGCAGCCCACGCCAATGTGCAGCCCCACTCCGGGGCGCAGGCCAATTTCGCTGTTTTCTTGGCCCTGCTGCAGCCAGGAGACACAATTATGGGCATGGATCTGGCCCACGGCGGCCACCTTACCCACGGCTCCCCGGTAAACGTCTCCGGCAAGTGGTTCCGCGTGGTGCACTACGGGGTGCATCCGCAGACGGAGCGGATTGATTTTGACCAAGTGCGGGATCTGGCCCTGCAGCACCGGCCCAAGCTGATCATCTGCGGCTACTCTGCCTATCCGCGGACAATTGACTTTGCCGCTTTCCGCGCCATTGCCGACGAGGTGGGGGCCTATCTTCTGGCCGACATTGCCCACATTGCCGGCTTGGTGGCCACCGGACATCACCCCAACCCCGTGCCCCTCTGCGATGTGGTGACCACCACTACCCACAAGACGCTGCGAGGGCCGCGCGGGGGACTCATTCTCACCCGCGACCCAGAATTGGGCAAAAAGCTGGATAAGGCAGTGTTCCCCGGCAGCCAGGGGGGGCCGCTGGAGCATGTTATTGCTGGCAAGGCGGTGGCCTTTGGAGAAGCCCTGCAGCCCAGCTTTGCCCAGTACTCGGCCCAAGTTATTGCCAATGCCCAAGCCCTGGCGGGATCCCTGCAACGGCGAGGCATTCGACTGGTTTCCTGGGGCACCGACAATCACCTAATGTTGCTGGATCTGCGCTCGGTTTCGGCGGTGCTGGAAAAAACTGGGGCGGCGGATCCGGTAATGACGGGCAAACGGGCGGATCGGCTGATGGGGGAGATCCACATCACCGCCAATAAGAACACCATTCCCTTCGACCCACAGCCGCCCTTTGTAGCTAGCGGCCTGCGTCTGGGATCCCCAGCCTTGACCACCCGCGGCTTGGGGCCAGTAGAATTTGAGGAAATTGGGGAGATCATCGCCGATTGTCTGTTTCAGCCTGAGGAGCCTGCTGTATTGGAAGAGTGTCGCCAGCGGGTGGCTCAGCTCTGTCGTCGTTTCCCCCTCTACCCCCACTTGGGATAACCGCAATCCTCGCCACGGCTTGCTATGCCCTACTTGGTTGCCTTTCTGGCTGCTGCCTGTGTGGTTCTGTGGGCAACCCCGGTGGTGAAGGCGGTCGGGATCCGCAGTGGCCAGTTGGACTTTCCCGACGAGCGCAAGATCCACCAGCAACCGATGGTGCGCCTGGGGGGGGTTTCCATCTTTTTTGGCAACTTGGTGGCCCTGCTGTTGCTCTGGGGAGCCGGAGCTTTTGGGGGCTTGCGCACCGAGCAGGAGTACGAGATTTGGGGGGTGACGATCGGTGGGGTTTTGTTTTTTTTGATTGGCCTGGCGGACGACCTGTTTCACCTGTCGCCTTTTTCCCGCTTGTTGATGCAATTCGGCGTGGCTGCTGCCGCTTGGGGAGTAGGGGTGCGCATTGAGTTCATCAGTCTGCCCGGGAGAGGGATCTGGCCCTTTCCGGTGTGGTTGAGCCTGCTGATTACCTTGCTCTGGCTGGTGGGGATGGCCAACGCCATCAACTTCATGGACGGGCTGGATGGGCTGGCGGCAGGGGTGTCGGGAATTGCAGCAGTGGTGATGCTGATCGTAACCCTGCTGCTGGATCGACCGGCGGCGGCCATGCTGGCGGCGGCCTTGGCGGGGGCTTGCCTGGGGTTTTTGCGCTACAACTTCAACCCGGCGCAGATCTTCATGGGGGATGGGGGGGCCTATTTTTTGGGCTTTACCCTGGCTGGGATCGGGGTGATCGGGGTGGCCAAGGGGGTGACCACGCTGGCAGTGGCTCTGCCTTTCTTTATCTTGGCGGTGCCGATCCTGGATATGTCCACCGTAATCCTCAAGCGGCTGGCCAGGGGGAAGTCGCCTTTCCATCCCGACAAAGGCCACTTGCACCACCGCTTGCTCAAAGCCGGCCTATCCCAGCGGCATTCAGTGCTGCTCATCTACGCCATGACCCTCTGGGGGGGATCCCTGGCCTTGGCCTTGGCGGGCTTGCCAGCAGGGGGCACCTACCTGGGCGGGGCCTCGCTGGTGTTGGCAGGGGTGGCTTGGGGGGCTTGGCAACGGCAACGAGCTTTGCCCTCGGAGGACAGGCCCGAACAGGAATATGTTGCTCCGCAATGCTGTTGCGACCAGGAATGTAAAGAAGATTGAGCTGGGCTTGTTCTCCATCGCTCGCCTGCCTAGACTGGAGGCGCTCTATATTTGTTGTTTTTTGTTTTGTTGTTTTTTGTTTAGCTCTGTGTTGCCTCATGCGCCCCACACCTGAGTTGGCAGCTCTCCTGCGCCGCACCGCGGATCGTATCCAATCCCAACACTGGGGCTTCTGGGACTGGGAGTACTGCTGGCGGGACAGCACCCGCTGCAATTGCGGCCTGTTGGTGCGAGAAGCCCTGGGCTGGGATCGGCAGCAACTCAGCCTGCGCATCCACCGCGGCACCTGGCGCTCCATCGCCCAAACCGCCTACCGAACTGTTGCCCTGGCCTTGAGGGATCCCTGGCAACTGGAGGGGCAGTGCGAGGCCACCGGCCTGCGGCTGGGGTATGTGTTCGAGAAAATGGCAGAGCTGGGGTTCGACCAACCGGAAGACTTTGCCGCCCTGGAGGAGCTGAGCGATCCCGTAATTCTGGCCCGCCTGGCGGAAAAAGGTGTGGAGCCAGCACAGCGCGACCAGGCGATCCATGTGGCGCTTTACATGCGGGAACTGGCGGACTGGATTGACGAACAACTGCAGGCGCAGGCTCAGATCAGCCGCTTGAGCCAACCTTTGCCCAAAACACCAGGGATCCTCGTCCAACAGTCGGTGCACCTTACTTGAGGAACTCAGTTGCCTTCCTCTACCATCACCACATGGGCAGGGATCCCAGGGGGAAGAGCCTTGCAGCCGGACAAAAAGGCCAGCTCGATTAAGAAGGCAAATCCCCCCACCTCAGCGCCGCTCTGGGCCACCAATTGGGCGGTGGCAGCGGCTGTACCCCCGGTGGCAATGACATCATCCACGATCAACACCCGCTCTCCAGGCCGCAGGGCGTGGGCGTGCAGTTGGAGCTGGTCTTGGCCGTATTCCAGGCTGTAAGTCTGGCTGAGCACCGGCGGCGGCAGTTTGCCTGGCTTGCGAACCGGGACAAAGCCCAAGCCCAGGTGTTGTGCCAAAGCAGCCCCTAAAATGAACCCCCGCGACTCGATGCCGACCACATAATCTAGGGATCCCATGCCGGTGGTGCCGGCGGCCAACTGTTCAATAGCCGCCCGGAAGCCTGCCGGATCCTGCAGCAGGGGGGTCATATCCCGAAAGAGGATGCCGGGTCTGGGAAAATCGGGCACCAAGCGAATGAGGGCTCGCAGATCCATCCTGTTTTCCTCGCTGGCCAGTGGCTTGCTGTTCGCGTTAGCGGGACGGAGTCCTCAAAGGACGCTCCAAGCAACCCATCATACTCGGTTAGCTAATGGGCAGATGGGATCCCTTTTGGTCAGTCGAGCAACGGGGAAGATTTTCTATAATTGGCAAGGCTAGGGGCCGCGGCTCACCTGGTCACCCATCTGTGAACTCGGAGACTCCTCATGCGTTATTACATGGCCATCGACTCCAATCCCCTAGCCAGTTTGCCGCTGGCTCTGTTTGGGGTGAGCAGCGAGGCGGCCTATGTCGATCTGCTGCAAGACAAGCTCATTGTGCGGGCGGGCAGCCTGTTCAACGAGACGTTCTCCTTGAGCGAGTTGGGGCGAGGGGAGCGCTTTCCCTGGCCCTGGTACTACGGGGTGGGCGTGCGCACCGATTTTCAGGGGATCGTTGGCCCGGTCACCAGCACCCAAGGGGTAATTGCCATTCCACTGGTGCAGGAAAAGCCTCTTTTTATTCCGTTGCTGGGGCCGGTGGGGCTGCAAGTGCCCTGCAAAAAGCTGGTCTTCAGCCTCAAAGATCCAGACACCTTCCTGGCCAACTTCAATCAGGGTCGCCCAGAGGTGAACGCCGGCCCGAAGAGTGTGGTGATTGAGTAGATGGGGATCCCTGCGAAACCCAAAAGACGGCGGCCTGGCAAGAGCCTACAGGGATCCCACAGGAGTTGGGGTGGCGGGCCCAGAGGCAACGCGGCTTATGCGACGCAAGCCCGGCAAGCCGGCATCCACCACCACCACACTGCCATCCGGTAAGACTGCCAAGCCGGCAGGTTGATCGAACCGGGCCACCGAGGTGGGGCCATCCTGCCAGCCGGGCTGATTCTGTCCGGCCAAGGTGGAAACTTGTCCCCCAGGCTGAAGACGACGAATGCGATGGTTGTCTCGGTCTGCCACCCAGAGGTTGCCTGCCGCATCGAAGGCCAGCCCCCCCAGGGTTTGAAAACGGGCCTCTGCCAGGGGGCCATCCCGATAGCCTGGCTCTGCCCCGGAGAGGGTGGTCACTCGTCCGCCAGCAGAGAGCCGGCGCAGGCGATGTCCATCGGCAATCCAGAGGTTCCCCTCCTTATCCACCGCCAGAGCCGTGGGCTGCAGGAGCTGGGCCTGTTCTGCTGGGCCATCGACGGATCCCGGCTGGCCCGTGCCGGCAACGGTGGTCACCTCACCGGCAGGGGTGATGCGGCGGATGCGGCGATTGGCGCGGTCGGCAACGTAGAGGCTGCCATCTGAACCCAAAGCCAGCCCCGATGGCTCACGGAACTGAGCTCGGTCAAGCCCCCCATCTCGGTATCCGGCTATACAAGTGCCGGCAAAGGTGCTCACCTGTCGTTGCAGGTTGATATAGCGCAGGCAATGGTTGCCGCTGTCGGCCACCCACAATCCCCCCTTGGGATCCCAGAGCAGCCCCTGTGGGGAGTTGAACCGCGCTTGCTCGGCTGCTCCGTCTTGGTAGCCTGCTCTGCCTGTGCCGGCCCAAACTTCCAATTCCCCCTCTGGAGAAAGCCGAAAGATACGGTGCTGGGCTCTATCGGCTAAATAGAAGGCTCCTTCAGGATCCACAGCAATGCCGCTGATTTGCTGCAGGTAGATCCTGGACTCGGTGCCGGTGTTATCAGGGGCGTTGCCGACAGGATCTGCCGCGGGCGAGGTGCGGCCATCCAGCAAAGTTTCCACCACCCAGGCCGATGCTGCCGGAGCAGTGGGGGTGGGAGAGGGGCTGGGGGAAGGAGTAGCGGCAGGCCAATCGTAGACCAGTGTACCCAGCCCTTGCCCGGAAGCATCCGCAACGGCAACCCAAACCGAGCCGGAAAGAGAAGAAGGCGGCATCACCACCAGGCGGTCACCGCTGCGGGAGCGAATTTCCCCCTTCAGGATGCGCTCGGGATGGGCTGCTGCAGCAAAGAGAACCGTTTCCACCCGCTCCAGATTTTCCCCTGAGAGCAGCAACGGCTGGCCAAGGGTGGGCGCTGCCGAGCTGGTGTGCAGCAGCGGTACCCCCACCTCAGAGAGCACCAACATAGAAAGGCGGCGCTGGCGCTCTGTGTCTTGGGGAGGACGATTGACACTGCCAGAACTCCCAGAGCGGGCAGAAAGGGTCAGGGATCCCTTCCCCTGCGCCAGAGTGGTGGATCCCCGATAGGCGATGGCGCTGAGCTCCGCTTCTCCGGCGGGGGGGTTGGTAAAGGTGAAGGTGGCCGGTTGCCCTGGGCGCAGAGGGGCAGTGGCGGTTTGGCGATAAGTGCCCAGGGTAATGCTCAGGTCGATCCCTTCCACCCCCGGCCAGGTGGGAGTGCGAGCCAGCCAGCGATCCACCTCTGAGGCCGGTAGCTGGGCCACCAGATCGGATCCCTGTTCCTGGAGCAGCAGAACGATGCGGTTGCTGGGCACCGACAAGCCGGACTGGCGGGCTTGCTCGAAAGTCAGAGAAAGCGGGGAGGGAGGGAGAGGAGTTGGAGTTAAAACCGGCTGTAGGGCCGCAGGGGGAACAACGCTGGGAGACAGACTAGAAGAAGAAAGCTCGCCACAGCCCGAGAGAGCCAGCACCAAGGCACTCAGCGCAGGCCAAGGTAGCGGTGTCAGGGAAGCCCGTCGTGGCATGATGCAGCTCATCCCCTCCCACAAACTGGGAAATGGCGGAAACCCAAACCCCCACGCTTACCTTCATCAGCGTACAAACCGGCGAGAATTGCCCAGCACCCTCTCTGCCGCAGGAGCCACCTCGACCAATGCCTTGGCCCCTGAACCGCATTCCTATTCATGACCAACCATCCTCACCCGCAGGTGAGTCGCACTCCTCACTCCATCTATCCTTACTCAAATCCCCACCGAAAGACCAGATAGCAGTTTCAGCGGCCAGGAAATCATCCAGGCCATAGCGGTAGCGCTGTAAGTCGATGCTGCCCGCGTTCGCCCGGTTCGGCTATAGAGTGGGGACAGGCCACTCTCGCGGATGAATCAAGTAGACGGTACCCCCGGAGTGCTCCAGCCACAACGACTCTAGCTGTTCGCGGCGGTAGGTACGGCGAACCTCTTCGTTGGTTTTGGCCGCCGGATCGTGGACGATGGGATCCCCGTGGCTATCAAATCCCACCAGCACCGCCAAATGACCCTTGCTTTTGGGGATCGGCGCCCCTTCCAGTTCTCCCTCGCCCCAGGCATAGCTGAGGACCACCGGAACCCCTGCCGCGATCCAGGCTTCTGCTTGGGCCAAGCTCTCCAGCCGCGCCACCACGCCGGACAAACCCTGCTCGGCAGCATGGGCGACGTTGAAAACCCAGTTGCCATGGCCGTCGTAGACCCGGTCGTACACACCGGCCACCGCTGCGCGCACCAGCAGCTCACAGGGACGGGGATCCTGCTGCCAGTAGGCCAGCACCATGGCCAGGGAGGTGGGGCTACACCAGACTTCTCCCCCATCGGGGTACACCATCTGGGAGCACAAAGGCAGATCCAAGACTTTGCCCCAGCGGCTGGGATCCCCAGGGGATAGGCGGCTGGGCTTGACCGGCTCGTTGGAAATGGCAACTGCCACCTGATCCACAACGGCAGAATGGCCAGGGTCTTGGGTGAACAGGCGCACCCTGACCTGGAAGGCTTCAGCCCCGTTGAGCGTATCGTTGAGCACCAGCAGATCCGTGTACAGGTTGCCATCCTCATCCCCTTGTCCCCGCACCGAGTGGCTGGCCAGAGTCATGGGATCTGCAGCCCATACCCCGCCGTGATACCACTTTGTCCAGCGATCTGGAAGCTTCGCCCGGATCCACAGTTCCAGCCAGGTGCCGGGGGGCGTGGTGGCATTCCAGGAAACGATGGCCCCGATCAGGGGGAAGCCCGTGGGGACTGCTGGGCTAGTGGCTTCTCCCACCCAGTAGGGGCCAAGGGGATAGAAAGGGCGCCCCCGATCGCGTAAGCGGGACGGAGTCCTTAGCGCCACCTCAGGCTCTTCAAGGCTGACTTCTTGCCGCAAACCCTCTGGATCCAAGACCAATTGCCCTCGGGCGTTCAGGCGGATCCCTTGGGTTGACCAGTCCTGAAACCCCTGAGCTTCTCCCGCCCGCCAGCGCTGAAACCCGGTGCGATAGGTGAAGTGGGTCTGGGCTTGCATCGTCAAGAGTCCTGGAAAAGTTGGAACAGGCTGGGCCAACGCGGGCAACCCCAGCAAGAGCAGCACAACCCCGCTGACCAGCCCAGGCAGCCCCTGCCGATAGCCCCTGCCGATAGCCACTGCCTTCTGCGAGCATTGTCCGCCTGCCTCCACTAATAGCGCGACACCGCCGGATGTCCACCAATGTACCAGCGCCACGGGATCTCAGCCCCCTGAGTGATACCGATGCGGGTGGTCTGGACAATAGGCAACTGCGTTTGCCAAGAGGGGGATCCCTCCAGCCAAATGCCTTCCTGGCCGGCTTCCGCCCGCTCTAGCCGCCAGCCGTTGTGGGATCCGTCGATGCGCAGTGCTTGACAGAGCAGGCCCGGCCCCGCCGCCGCCCGTGCTGGCTGATTCTGTTTGTTGGCCGGGATCCAGTCTGGCAGGCGATCCAACTGAGCTGCCCGGATCAGAACCGCCGCCGGGATCCCTTCTGGCTCGGTAACGATATTTAGACAGTGGTAGAGGCCGTAGATGCGATAGATGTAGAGATGCCCTGGCGGGCCAAACATGACCTGGTTGCGTTGGGTCTTGCGGCGGTAGGCATGGCAGGCCGGATCCCCAGCCGTGTAGGCCTCCGTCTCTACGATCTGGGCCCGCACCTGCAGCCCATCGGCAAATTGCCGCACCAGAACCATGCCCAGCAAGGCAGGTGCCACCAGCGGGGCCGGCTGGCTCAACCACTCCACAGCGTCCACGGCAGGCTTGGCAGCCCTCAGCCCCCAGCAACGGCAGGGACGATGCTCACCTCATCCCCATCTTGCAGAGGGGTGTCACATCCCTTGAGGAAGCGAATGTCTTCGCTGTTCACATAAAAGTTGACGAAGCGGCGCAATTCCCCCTTCTCATCGCACAGCCGCGCCTTAATCCCCGGACAGCGTTGTTCCAAAGCATCCAACAATTCGCGGATGGTGGATCCCTCGCAATTCACCACCCCCTGATCCTGGGTGAGCGCCCGCAGCGTGTTGGGAATCAGCACCTTGACTGCCATAGCCCAATGCCTCGTCCATTAACCAACATCAAAAAACTAGGGTAGCAGCACCCCATCGATGCCGTGAATCACGCCGTTGGAAACTGGAATATCCGCCAGGTTCACGTTAGCCCCGTTGACCCGGATGCTGCCATCGGATCCCACCTGCACCTGCAGCGGCAGCCCTGCCAAGGTGGTCAGAGTGGTCGATTGGCCGGGCCGCAGGTCAAACGAGGTAATCCGCCCCGGCACCACATGATACGTGAGAATGCGGGTGAGCTGAGCCCGGCTGGCCGGCTGCAACAGCGTCTCCACCGTACCCGGCGGCAGTTGCCCAAAGGCCACATCGGAAGGGGCAAAGACCGTGAACGGCCCCGGCCCTGCCAACGCCGTATTCAGGCCCGTCGCCCGCAAAGCTGCCGCCAGCGTCGAGTAGCTGCTGGGCAAAGTTTCCAGCTCAACGGCAATGGTGTTTAGCCCTTGAGGCTGGGCCGCAGGAGCAAAGACAAGCGGGGCCACTACAGCCGCCAACGGGATCCAACGGCGAACAAGGCGTTGAACAGAAGGAAAGATAGGCATTGTGCAAAGCTCCTGAGCCAATAGGTCTACGCCAGGGATCTTAACAGTTCTTCATTAAGATTCTGTTAAGAGGCAATGGAGAGGGTCTTCCCTGCAAACCGAGTTCATACTGATGCCTCCTGCCAGTCCAGCCGCTCCAGGGTGCGGGCCCGCTCCAAAGCCTGTTCAAAGCTCTCCAGCCTGGGCGAGATCACCAGCGGATGGCCTACGTGGGCTTGAACCGCCTCCTGGGTCTTCAGACCGTTGCCAGTAATGTAGGCTACTGTAACCGCCTCCGGATCGATTTGACCGGATTCTGCCAGGTGTTTGAGCACGGCAATGGTGGTGCCGCCGGCAGTCTCGGTGAAGATGCCTTCGGTCTCGGCCAGGAGCTTAATGCCGGCGATGATCTCGGGATCCGTGGCCGTTGCGATCTGCCCACCGGTTCTGCGGGCAATGTCCAGGGCATAGATCCCGTCGGCAGGGTTGCCGATGGCGATGGACTTGGCGATGGTATTGGGCTTAACAGGGCTGACAAAATCCCGCCCCTCGCGAAACGCCTGGGCAATGGGCGCGCAGCCCTGCGCCTGTGCGCCGTGGAAGGCGACCGGCTTATCCGCCACCAGCCCCACCTTCACAAACTCCTGGAAGCCTTTATAAACCTTGGTGTACAGGGATCCCGAGGCCAGCGGGATCACTACCTGATCCGGCAGTTGCCAGCCCAGTTGCTCCACCACCTCGTAGGCCAGGGTTTTGGAGCCTTCCGAGTAGTAGGGGCGCAGGTTGATATTGACGAAGCCCCAGCCGTAGCGATCCGCCACCTCGGCGCAGAGGCGGTTCACCTGGTCGTAGTTGCCCTCCACCGCCATGACGGTGGGGTTGTAAATCAGGGATCCCAGCACTTTGCCCGCTTCTAAGTCCGCCGGGATGAAGATGGTGCAGTCCAAGCCGGCGTGGGCGGCAATAGCAGCGGTGGAGTTGGCCAGATTGCCCGTGCTGGCGCAGGAAACGGTGGTAAAACCCAGCTCCTTGGCGCGGGTCAGCGCCACCGACACCACCCGATCCTTGAAGCTGAGGGTGGGCATGTTGACGGCATCGTTCTTGATGTAAAGATTTTTTAACCCCAGCCGCCGACCCAGCCGCTCCGCCTTAACCAGCGGGGTCATGCCGGTGCCCACATCGATGGGCTTTTCAGAAGTTACTGGCAGAAAAGGCCGATAGCGCCAGATGGAATGCGGCCCAGCTTGGATGCTCTGCCGGCTGACGCTGTGCCTCAGCCAGTCGTAGTCATAAACCACTTCCAGGGGGCCGAAACACAGCTCACAAACATGCTTGGCGACCGGCTCATACTCGGCGCCACACTCCCGACAGCGCAAACGGCTGAAGCCCACCTTGGAGCTGTGCAAGGCAGAGGCCAACGGGGAATCGGCAGGGCTGAGCGGGCGTTCGGAAAGAGTTTGGGACATGGGCAGCCTCAAGGTGAAGGAAAGGGTGGGCGCTGGATTGAACTTACCTATCGTTGGGGGGAATCTTATCACCCGCAATCTGCCGCGTCAACTAAACCCGACTAAAATAGTCTGGATTAGATCCGGTTGAGGATAATGGAATCGGTGCTTGGCTCTCTCAGGCGGGCTGTCTGGTGTTTGTATGAGCCGCAACATCCCTTGGGCGACTCTGCCCTTTCCTCTGGGATCCCCTGCTATCGGCAGCCTTGGGGGAGCTGATCCCAGCGCCCTGAGGTCTCTTCAACTCTTCAATCAGGTGACTTAGGCTGGGAACTGAGCCTCTACCCAACTTTATTTCCCAGGGCAACAGAAAACTTTCCCTACTGCTCTGCCTGCCTCAGGCCGGTCGCAAATAACCCTATCCGTTGCCGCCATCGCTAAGCTGGATAAGCGAGCTGAAATAACCTGAAAATTAAAAGACCGGGGATCCCGGCTATTCATTTTGGAATTGCCACCCTATGCTCAGAGTTGGACGGGACAGCATTGATTTTCTCGATCACTACGATGTGGTGGTGGTTGGCGGGGGGCACTCCGGCTGTGAGGCAGCATTGGCGGCAGCGCGGCTGGGCTGTAACACCCTCATGCTGACGTTGAATCTGGACAAGATCGCCTGGCAACCCTGTAACCCTGCCGTCGGCGGCCCGGCCAAATCGCAGCTGGTGCACGAAATCGATGCTCTCGGCGGCGAGATGGGCAAAGTTACCGACCGCACCTATTTGCAAAAGCGGGTGCTCAACCGCTCGCGGGGGCCGGCGGTGTGGGCGCTGCGGGCGCAAACCGACAAAAGGGAATATGCGCGGGTGATGCGCTCGGTGGTGGAAAACCAGCCTAACCTGACGATTCGCGAGGGCACTGTCACCGATTTGGTGTTGGGGCGCAACGACGAGGTGGTGGGCGTGGTCACCCATTTCGGCACCATCTTCGGCTGTCGGGCGGTGATCCTGACCACCGGTACGTTTTTGGGGGGGCGCATCTGGATTGGTCGCCACTGGCAAGCTGCCGGACGGGCAGGGGAATTTGCCGTGGAAGGGCTGACCGACACCCTGCGCCAACTGGGCTTTGAAACGGGCCGGCTGAAAACCGGCACCCCTGCCCGCGTGGATCGGCGCAGCGTGGATTTTTCGGTCATGGAGCGGCAACCGGGGGATCCCGATGTGCGCTGGTTTAGCTTCGACCCCGAGGTGTGGGTGCCAAGGGAGCAGATGGATTGCTACTTGACCCGCACCACCCCAGAGACCCACCGCATCATCCGGGAAAATCTCCACGAAACCCCTGTCTATGGCGGCTGGGTGGAGGCCAAAGGGCCCCGCTACTGCCCCAGCATCGAAGACAAGATTGTCCGCTTTGCCGACAAGGAAAGCCATCAGATTTTTATTGAGCCGGAAGGGCGGGATCTGCCGGAGCTCTACATCCAGGGGTTCTCCACGGGGATGCCTGAGAAAATCCAGATCCAGATGTTGCGCTCCTTGCCTGGCCTGGAGCGGTGCGTCATGCTGCGGCCTGCCTATGCGGTGGAATACGACTATCTGCCGGCCACCCAGCTCTACCCCACTCTGATGACCAAAAAGGTGCAGGGGTTGTTTTGCGCCGGCCAGATCAACGGCACCACCGGCTACGAAGAGGCGGCAGCTCAGGGGCTCATAGCCGGGATCAACGCCGCCCGCCTGGTTCAAGGCAAGCCCCTGGTCACCCTGCCGCGGGAGTCCAGCTACATCGGCACCCTCATCGACGATCTCTGCACCAAAGAACTGCGGGAGCCCTACCGCATGCTCACCAGCCGCTCCGAATACCGCCTCATCCTGCGCTCCGACAATGCCGACCAACGGCTCACCCCCCTGGGGCGAGAATGGGGCTTGATCGATGACCGGCGCTGGGCCCTGTTCCAAGCCAAGCAAGCGCGCATTGCCGCAGAAATCGAGCGCCTGGAAACGCAGCGGGTGAAGGCCCACGACCTGGCCGGCATCCAACTAAGCCAACTGACGGGGCAGGGGATCAAGGGATCCGCCACCCTGGCCGAGATCTTGCGCCGCAACCAGATTCACTACTCCGATCTCCTGGAACTGGGGCTGGGGGATGCGGAGCTGGATCCCTTTGAGCAGGAGGCGGCAGAGATTGCCGTCAAATACAGCGGCTACATCCAGCGGCAGCAGAGCCAAATTGAGCAGGTGAGCAAGCAGTACCACCGCCCTCTGCCCCCCGATCTGGACTACCACTCCATCCCCACCCTCTCCAAAGAGTCGCGGGATAAGCTCTCGGCGGTGCGCCCGCTAACCGTGGGCCAGGCGGCCCGCATCGGCGGTGTCAACCCCGCCGACATCAACGCGCTGCTCATCTACCTTGAGGTGAGGCAACGTCAGAGGGCGGCGGATCCCGTCTGTTCTTCTCTGTGAGCTCCGCCCCCATCCATGTAGAGGGAAGGGATCCCTTCTAGGGGCATGCGCGAGGCTACCCCCAGCTCCAGCGGCGAGACCTCCCCCCGCAGCCAGTGGCAGAGCCCAGCTGCCCCAATCATGGCGGCATTGTCGGTGCAGAGGGCTAGAGGCGGGATCACCACCCGCAACCCCCTTTGCCAGGCTGCTTCTGTGAGGCGGGCCCTCAGCTCCCGATTGGCAGCTACCCCTCCCGTCAGCAGCAGTGTCGAGAGGCCCAGCGCCTCGGCGCAGGCCACTGCCTTTTCGGTGAGCACATGGGTCAGACAGGCCTGGAAGCTGGCGGCAATGTCGGCAATGGGCAACTCCTGGCCTTGCTGCTGCAACTGCTGGACTAGGCGCAACACCGCCGTTTTCAGGCCGCTGAAGCTTGTGTCGTAGGGATGCTCCACTTTGCCCTCGGGCAGGGGAAAGCGCTGCGGATCCCCCTGCTGAGCCCAGCGGTCAATCTGCGGTCCCCCCGGATAGCCCAGCCCCAGCAGCCGCGCCACTTTGTCAAACGCTTCACCGGCAGCATCGTCGCGGGTGCGACCCACCGTCTGGTACTGCCCGTAGTCCTTCATCCAGATCAAGCTGGTGTGGCCCCCCGACACCAAAAGGCAGAGGCAGGGGGGGCGCAGATCGGGCTCGGCCAAAAAGCCGCTAAAGAGATGGCCCTCCAGATGGTGCACCCCGATCAGGGGCTTGTCGTGGAGCAAAGCCAAGGTCTTGGCCCCCATCAGCCCCACCAGCAGGGATCCCACCAGGCCCGGCGCACAGGTTACGGCAATGGCATCTACCTCGGCCACCTCCAATCCTGCCTGTTGCAGAGCCCTCTCCAGCACAAAGGGCAGAGTTTCCACATGCTGCCGTGAGGCCACCTCCGGCACCACGCCCCCGTAAGCAGCATGAAGGTCGATTTGGCTGGCCACCACCGAGCTGAGCTGCCGCGGGGCAAACCCCGGCCAGGCCACATCCGCCGTCACCACAGCCACAGCCGTTTCGTCACAACTGGTTTCGATTGCAAGGGCGCAGGGCATGGGAGAGCAGGCTGGGCAAAAGGGATAGGAGAGCTTTGGGATACTTGAGATACTTGAATTAAGAATTGTGTGAGCTAAAACCTGGGATCCGTCAGGGCGAGGCGCTCAGGAGTATGATACTAACCGTTTGGTGCCTGTTTCTGCACTTAGCATCCCTTAGCATTTGGACAGATCCTAGACCCCTACCTCAAGGACACATCCTGCTATGCGAACCTTTTTAAGCCTTCTTTTGGCCCTTTGCATTGCGCTTGGCCTCGCCCAATCTGTGCAGGCAGAGCCCTTGATTGGTCTGAAACCTTGCAGCGAAGTTCCCGCCTTTCAGGCCCTGATGAACGAACGCCTGAGCAGCCTAGAGGAGAAGATCCTCAACGCCAGCCCTGCTATGGCCCCTGTTTACCAGCAAAAGCTGGCCCAAACCAGCAAGCGCTTTGAGCGCTACAGCAAGCTGCTCTGCGGCGAAGAGGGCCTGCCCCACCTGGTTACGGATGGTCGGTTGAACCATGCGGGCGAGTTTCTCATCCCCGGTCTGCTCTTCCTGTATATTGCCGGTTGGCTGGGCTGGGCGGGGCGTTCTTACCTGATCGCGGTTCGGGATGAGGATAGCCCCGAAATGAAAGAAAGCCTGATCGATGTACCGCTGGCGCTGCGGTGCTTCCTCACGGCTTTGGCTTGGCCCGCTGCTGCTTTTAAGGAAATTGCCAGCGGCGAAATTCGAGAGCCGGAAGCGGCTGTGCCCATCTCCCCCCGCTGAGGAGCTGAGCCCGGCTTTCTAACTCGATTTATTTAACTTTTGAGAGGCGTCTATGGCTGATTTCACCAAGTTTCTCACCACTGCTCCGGTGGCATTTATCCTGTTTTCCAGCTTTGTTTTTGCCCTGTTCATCGAGATCAATCGCTTCTTCCCCGACATTTTGACGTTCTGAGTGTAGGCCAGGGATCCCCAGCGCAACCTACGCCCGGTGGGATCCCTGCTTTTTTAGGCTTTTTTCCATCCTCCTTTGAACTGGACACAGAGTTGCTGAAATGGTCGAACCCAATGCCGATCCTGCTCCGTTGAATAGGTTGAACATGAATAAGGGATACGTCACCGTCCCTGAGGGAGATCCGCAAATTGGGGATCTCTGGACACCGATCAACCACGCGCCTGTTGTCCGGCTGTTGATCGACTGGCTGCCCATCAACCGACCGGGATTGAGTTCCATTTGGCGGGGCTTGGAAATCGGTATGGCCCACGGCTATTGGCTGGTAGGCCCCTTTGCCAAGCTGGGGCCGCTGCGCAACGAGCCCATCGGTCTGCTGAGCGGCTTTTTGGGAGCCTGTGGCCTGATCTTGATTCTGACGGCGGCCCTTTCTCTCTACGGCACTGTCACTTCGCAGCGCAACATAGGGCCGGTAAAGGGATCCCAATCTTGGAGCGAATTGGCTGCCGGCTTCTTGGTAGGGGGCATGGGGGGGGCGATCGTCGCCTACCTGCTTTTGCTAAATGCGGATCTCCTGATTCCTGCGTCTTAATTGAGGCTATTGGCCTTCCATCACATCATCCACAACGTCTTTGATTGCCTCTCGAGCATCTTCGACTCCAGGGTGGGCGGCTGCTTCCGCTTGCTCGGCCCTGCCTTCCAGCCTTTCACGCTGATCGCTGGCCAGCTCACCCACAATTTCCTGGATTTTGCTCTCCAGATTCTTGGCAGTGGCTCCAACTTGCTTTTCAAGGCTCATAACATCGGCCCCTTCACCGGCTTTGCCCTGTCTACTCGATAGCACCTTTTCTCTTTGGGCCTCGTGATCCAAATCACCTGCAAGGCAGCAAAGAGGGTGGGTCGGGCTGGCAGACCAGAGGAAGCTTGTCTTAGCATGGACTGAATTCTGCAATGAGCCGATAACAGCGGTTCTAGAGATTTTTCTGCCTATCTTTCGTGAGCTGCTGTGAACGATCTGCTGTCCGAACCCACTTCTGAAAGGCTCTCCTTAGCCGAGATCCGTCGCCTATCGCCCGCAGCCTTGGCCTACCTGGGAGACGCCATTTACGAACTGCACGTGCGGCGGCAACGATTATTTCCGCCAGATCGACTGGAGCGCTATCATCAGCAGGTGGTGAGGCGGGTACGCGGCTCGGCTCAGGCCAAGTTGCTGTTGGCCCTGTTGCCCCATCTCAGCCCCGAGGAGCAGGAAATTGTCCGCTGGGGTCGCAATGGCTGCGGTCGCCCACCCCGACATCTGCCTCTGGCCGACTACCAAAACGCCAGCGGCCTGGAAACGGTTCTGGGCTATCTCTACCTGGCCAATCCCGAACGGCTGCGCCATATCCTCGCCCTCACTGATGTTTTGTCCGAGACCCTGGGCGAGTGGGAAGGTTAGGATAGTCTTTCTGTCTTTCCATTTCCACGCCCATGCCTAAGCCTTCTCAGCGCAAACCTGCTTCACGGCTGTCTCGCTCGGGCAAACCGCAGCGGCGAGGGGCAGGGCAATCCGTCAGCAAGCGGGTACAGCGGCCCAAACGCCGAGACGGGGATCCCAAGCTTGCCACCCAAGAGGCTCCGGTGAAGCCGATCCGCCGCAACGCACAGCGGCAGTGGCCCCAGGGCAAGGTGGCTCCTCAACCGGCAGGCCAACGAGATCCCGGCCTTCCCATGGGTGGGACAGGGGTTCTGCCGGAAGAAGTGCAGCTTCAGGCCGACCGGGATCCGCAGACCGAGCTGGAGCAAGAGATCATCTACGGTCGCCAGACGGTACTGGCCGCCCTGAGAAGTCAAGCCACCCTCAACCGGGTTTGGATCCTGCCGAGGTTGCGCTACAGCCCCCAATTTTTGTCTCTGTTGGAAGAAGCCAAAGCGCGGGGCACTGTCATCGACGAAGTATCTCCACAGCGGCTGAACACTCTCACGGCTGGCGCTAACCACCAGGGTATTGCTGCCCAAGCCACGCCTTATCAGTACATGGATCTGGAGGATTTGGTGGAAAAAAGCCGGCAGGCCGGCCCCAATCCGGTGCTGGTGGTTCTAGACGGGATCCAGGATCCCCATAACTTGGGAGCCATTGCCCGTAGCGTAGAAGCTTTTGGCATGCAAGGGATGGTGATCCCCCAGCGGCGGGCAGCAGGAGTCACCTCGACGGTGATGAAGGTGGCGGCAGGAGCCCTCTCTACCTTGCCGGTGGCGCGGGTGGTGAATTTGAATCGGGCTTTGGAATACCTCAAAGAGCAGGGGTTTTGGGTTTATGGCACCACCAGCCGAGGGGCTGACCCCATCTATAGCGCCGATTTTCAGCGGCCCATTGCTTTGGTAGTGGGATCCGAGGGGGAAGGGATTAGCCTGCTCACACAACGCCATTGTGACCAACTGCTGTCCATTCCCTTGGCAGGCCGCACTGAAAGCTTGAATGCTTCTGTGGCCACCGGCATTGCCCTCTACGAAATCCACCGGCAGCGCTCTCCCCACCACCTCAAACGTGCCGAGATTGATACATTCCTCAACAAATCGTCAATAAAAGCAGTAGAATCTAGGGGATTGCAGAAAATATCCAATGATCGTTAGCACTTGTTAATGGGGGATGGATCCCGTGAGCAACCCTTTGGTCAGTCTGTTGGATAAGCTGCGCGGCCTGTCGGTCTGGATCGAGATCACCACCGAGGACTGCACCTACTACTACGGCCCCTTCTCCGATGAAGCTGAGGCGGAGCGGCTCAAAGGCCACTACATCGCCGACCTGCAAAAGGAAGGAGCCAAAAAGATCCAGGCTCTGGTGAAGAAAATGCGCCAGCCACAGTCTCTGACGGTGACCCGTACTCCGTCGGGAGCCCGTTCCTGATGTCTGCTACGGCTTATCAAGTAACCCTTCATCACCGCGGCCAAACCTACCGCTTCCCTGCCTCTGCGGATCAGACGGTCTTACAAGCTGCTCTTGAACACGGGATAGAGCTACCTTCCTCTTGTCAGGCGGGGGTTTGCACCACCTGTGCGGGGCGGCTGAAGTCGGGATCTGTGACTCAGACAGAGGCAATGGGGATTGGGCCAGAACTGCAGGCCCAAGGGTTTGTGCTGCTGTGTGTAGCCTATGCTACCTCCGATTTGGAGGTGGAGACCGATCAAGAGGAAGAGGTTTACCGTTTGCAGTTTGGCTCCTAACCGTGCCGGATTTCTGTTCAGGTCTACTTGAGGTCTACTTGTTAGTAGGTGTTGTAGTCATTTCGATTCAAACTAGGACACTATGCCCACAACTAAAACCTTGGTCGCGTCTTCGCGTCAGCGTTGCGGAGCAATAGCGTTGCGGAGCAATAATGCAGGGGCCCAAAAGGTTTTTCTCAGTAGCCCGGCTGTCTCAGCCTAATCTGAAAATACTACATTAGTTTATATTGTTGGATTCTTAGTGTTAGAAGTTATCGAAAGTAAGTCTGTTTCCTTGGCGAGATCAGTTCTCGACTCCTGTGAAGTTGCATTTGTTGCACCTATCTCTGCCGTTGAGCTCGCCTCTCTCTGCCCCGCAACTGGAGCAATCCCTCTGTCAGCAAGTTGACCGGGAGCTGGGCCAGCCGGCTCGGCTTCTGCGCTGGAGCTTGACGGCGGTGGAGGGGGATAGAGCCTGGGTTGAGGTGGTCGCCACCACTGATGAGGGCTACTCGGATTTAGACTAGGACAACTCACTCTTAGTCAGCTTCTTGACAGACGTCTGCAAGAGTTTTCCCAATACCCCAGTGGTCTCAGACCAATCGAGAACCAACAGTTTCATTGCTACGTTAAAGAGATGGTTCATATTGATTGATGGAAATGGCTATCGGTACCCTTGCCCATTTTTGTCGTTTGGCCAATGTCTGTCTCTGCATCTGAACCAACTCCGGCTCCACTGCTGGCCGAGCAGCACCCCCCTGTCGCCCTCACCATCGCTGGATCCGACAGTGGTGGGGGAGCAGGGATCCAAGCGGATCTGCGCACCTTTGCTTTCCAACGGGTACACGGTACCTCTGCCCTGACCTGCGTGACTGCCCAAAATACCCTTGGGGTGAGCCGGGTCGATGCGCTGCCCCCCGAAGCCGTGGCCGCCCAAATTGAGGCCGTGGTGCAGGACATTGGGGTGCAAGGGATCAAGACGGGCATGTTGCTGAATGCCGAGATCGTGCTGGAGGTAGCCCGTCAGGTGGAGCGCTGGGCGTTGCGGCCTCTGGTGGTGGATCCGGTGATGGTGTCCCGCACGGGAGCAAAGTTGCTGGCAGATGAAGCCATTCAGGCCATCCGCGAGCGGCTGATCCCCTTGGCCCAGGTGCTGACCCCCAATCGCTATGAGGCGCAAATTTTAACGGGGCTGCAGCTGCAGTCCCTGGCGGATATGCAAACGGCGGCTCAGCAGATTCGCACCCTGGGCTGTGGAGCGGTGTTGGTCAAAGGTGGGGGTATGCCGGGGGAACTGCAGGGGGTGGATGTGTGGTTCGATGGCGAGCGACTGGAAGTGCTGAAAACAGAGCGGATCCCCACCCGCCACACCCACGGCACCGGCTGTACCCTCTCGGCGGCCATTGCAGCACAGATGGCCTGGGGCAGGGATCCCTTGGCGGCCACAGTGGCGGCCAAAGCCTATGTAACAGAAGCGCTGCGACATCCTTTGGCCATCGGGTCAGGTCAGGGGCCAGTGGGGCACTTCTACCCGCTTCTGTCCGGGATTGGCAAACCTGTGCCATAAGAGAGAGGTCACTCTCTCTGGCTGCTATGGCTAGCCCGTCGAATCTTTCTCAGAAGGGATCCCTGCCCAAATGGCGGTTTTGGCTACCCCTACTGCTGCAGCTGGGTATCGTTCTGCTGATACCGGCTCGGCAAGCGCTGACCCTCGCTGTCGGAACCACGATCTACCTGCAAACGGCCCCCGTGGATCCCTATGACCTTTTGCGGGGCCGGTATGTGGCCTTGGGCTACGTCGTCGGTCGGCGCTCCACCCTAGAGCAACTGCCGGGTTGGTCACCTGAATTGGAGACCCCAGGGATCCTTTATCTGCGCTTGGCTCCCCCCGCAGGGGATCCCACTCAACCTTGGCGAGCAATCGGTGTCAGCCGGGAGATGCCCAAAGATTTGCAGCCTGAAGAGAAAGTGCTGCGAGGCTGGTTTGACGGGCAGCAGCTCAAGTTGGGAATCGAAGAATTTTTTATTCCCGAAGCAGCTGGAGATGCCTTGGAAGAAGATATTCGGCGTTACCCTGAAGCCACGCGGGCAGAAGTGAAAGTGGATCCCTGGGGCAAGGCAGCATTGGTCGGCCTCTGGGTAGGGGAGCATCGGTACTAAGTGCTCATTCTGCCCGGCTTTAACGCTTTAACAATTAATCACCATATTCTGACATCCGAACCCGAAGGAGAGCCGGAAAACTGAATGGGGCAGGGATCCCTATCACTTGCCCCTCGAAACCCTGAAGATTGCGAGAACCGGAGCTGTGCCATTGAGGAGCTTGCTAAGTGCTGCACAGCCTTGCTCAACACCTGAATTAGGGTCATCCCAATTGGGTCAAACTTCTTCAGGTTTTCACTTCCGAATCTCTCCTATCCAACAGGTTTTGCAACCACACCTGAATATCCCGCAGGCTCTCCGGGGAAACTTCATGGCCCATCTCGTACTCGCGATAGGTAAAGTTCAGTGGCAGCGGGGCAAAATAATCCCGGATCTGACGGCCAAAAGCAATCGGCAAAACAGCATCAGCAGTGCCATGAACCACCAGGATGGCCAGGTGTTTCATCCGCTCCGGCTCCACCGCCTCGGCCAGGATCTCTGGAGATAGGCGCCCACTCATTGCCACCACCCCCGCCAGCTTCTCCGGCTGGGTCAGAGCCAAGTACAGGCTCATGATCGCCCCCTGGCTAAACCCCAGCAAATACACCTGCCTGGGATCCAGGGCAATACCCGGGATCCCACTGGGCAGCGTCTGTTCTAGAAAGCGGCTCAGGAGCTGAAGGCTATTGCGCGCTTGCTGGGGATCCCCCACCAGCCCTTCCGGTGTCCAGGCCATTTCAAACCAGGCAAACCCGCCTCCACTCCAAGGAATAGGGGCTCTCAAGCTGATCACCGCCAACCGAGGATCCAGATAGGGGGCCAACTGGAACAAATCCCCCTCGTGGCTGCCGATCCCGTGCAGCATTACCAACGCAGGCGCGGGTCCTAAGCCGACCTGTCGAGGCGGCTGAACGCGGTAGGTGAGGGGGAAAGGAGAAAACACGCCACGGATCCTCAGAAGCAGAGACAAGGTATGGCCGGCCTACGCCCAATCCTGGGGCTGGCGGAGCACCTGGTAGAGCTTAGCTTCCCACGTGTCCGGCTGGGGCTCGTAGCCATATTCCCAGCGCACCAAGGGGGGCAAAGACATCAAGATCGATTCGGTGCGGCCTTGGGTCTGTAGCCCGAAGATCGTGCCCCGGTCGTAGACCAAGTTGAACTCCACGTAGCGCCCGCGACGATAGAGCTGGAATTGCCGTTCTCTCTCCCCCCATTCCATCCCCTGCCGCCGCTCCACAATCGGCACATAGGCCGGCAAGAAGGCGTCGCCACAGGTTTGCACCAACTCGAAAAGATGTTCCCAACTGCGGGATCCCACCCGCACCTGTAACGATGGTGGCTCAGAAGCCAGTTGTTCGGGATCCCCTTCCGCCTGGCCTTCAGGCCGATAGAGCAGCCCAGGGCGTTCATCCTGATAGTCGAAGAAAATGCCGCCAACGCCGCGCGCCTCGCCGCGATGAGGTAGGAAAAAGTAGCGATCGCACCAGATCTTGAAAACTGGGTAGTAGACGGGATCCAAGCGGTCACAGGCTGCCTTGAGGGTGCGGTGAAAATGGGCCGCATCCTCCTCAAACAGGTAATAGGGGGTGAGATCCATCCCGCCCCCAAACCACCAAACCGGCCCCGCCTCGAAATAGCGATAGTTCAGGTGTACCGTCGGCACATAGGGGTTGCGAGGATGCAACACCATAGAGGTGCCTGTGGCGTAGAAAGGATGCCCTGCCGCTTCTGGACGCTGTTTCAGAATCGAAGGGGGCAGATGGGATCCGAACACCTCGGAAAAATTGACTCCCCCCTGCTCAAACACGTCTCCCTGCTGAATGACCCGCGAGCGCCCGCCCCCTCCTCCAGGGCGTTCCCAACGGTCTTCCCGAAACTTGGCTTTTCCGTCTAGGGCCTCCAGACGGGCACAGATGTCATCTTGTAGGCGCTGCATGAATTGGCTCACCTGTTGACGGGCATCCACTGGCAGCGCTGTAGGGCTTGAGGCCAGCATCATAGTCTTCCAATCTCTCGAAACTCGACAAAAACCTCTCCCGCCCCCATCAAACCTCTCAGACTGGGAGAGCCGAACTGCCAAACTGAAGAGTTCTAACCTGGCCGGGCAAGAAACTCCCTGGAAATCCAGGCCGCTCTTGGATCTTACGTGGGAACCGCCTCATAGGGACGAAGTCGCGCCCATTTGTTCCGTTCCTCGCGAAAGCTCTGGCAGCCCACCACATCCCATTCCATCTCGGTGCCCCCATTGCGGATATTGACATTGATCTGGGGGCCCTGCGGCTCAAAATCCGGCGTCAGTGTGAGATGAGGTTGCTGATGCTGCGCTTCCACGGCATGGTAGGTGGTACAGCGATCCACGTAGTAGCAGTGAATACAAATACACATGGCTGCTGCCTGCAAGAAACGGTTCCCAATCTTGAGGGTAGCATCCTGCCTCCTTCCAGACGGCGGATCCCCTCTTTCTCAGCCGATTCTTGAGATATTTCTTAGCAAAGAGAGGCATCTCCTCGTCTCTCGTCTAAAATCTCGACATATTTCTCAGGATGGGGCTTGATCTGTCCTTAGGATCGAACCATCCAGGCTATCCAGAGGAACTGCCATGAACACTCACACCCGCTACCGCTTCACCTGTACCCTCTCCTTTGGAGATATCTACGGCCAGATCATCGTTTGGCTGATTGTCATCTTTGCCAGCTTGGCCGCTGCCCTCTCCCTGATGAATAGCCCCCTCTACGCTTTTCTCACCATTGCTCTGATTTTGGTGATCTCCCTGCCTTTCCTGCTCTTCGCCTTCGTGACCACCCTGCTCAATCACATCGAGTTTGCCGTTGTCCCTCCTGAGGAAGAGGAAAATCGCGCTGCTGCTGCTGCTAAGTCGCCCGTGGCCGTCAGTTAGAAACAACTGGCAGTCGGTTGGCGCTTGTCGGATGGATCCCTTGCCCCAAAGACACCTGTGCTGAGTTAAAAAAACCTTGGCTCTCTTGGTCTAGCGCTTGAGTTGGCCCCTGCAAGGCGAGCAAGCGGGTAGCCTTTTATTGGCATTTTATTGGCAATTGTTTTACCAAAGAATTGGGTCTAAAGCCCTGCCGTTCACGGCAGCTTTTGTGCTGTACTCTAGACCAGTAGTAGAGTAGTCAACCACTTAAAAAACCCGGTAGTCCGGCGACTACGCAAGCAACCTAAATAGGTTTTGCCCTTTCTCTTCAACGGTACTTAGGGCAGAAGGGAACTGCCCCGCTTGGGGAGATGGGCACCGCTGTCGTAAAGGGGCAACCCGATACGGCAAGTGCTGTCTTGGAACCAAGAGCCAGAATCCTCTGCCTTTGGGCAGGGGAGTATGGTGACATCCTCCCGGCGCTCGTCCTGTGGACAGAGCGCGGGCCACCCTTCCCGTCAGCAGGACGGAGTCCTTACCTCGCGGTCGGGCATTCCTGCCCCACGCCACTTGTCTGGGTCTACAACCCCCGACAGACCGACTGAACAGGCAGTTTCCCTTCCCCAGCCTCCCTGGCTACTGCCAGCTCGCAAAACAAGTCTAATCCCAGGGAACGGTGCATCGGCAGACAGGATGGACTCCTGCACCCAGGAACCCCTGTCCACCGGCCAAGAGCAAGATGCTATCCACTCGTTGATTTCCGGCAAGGTGTAGTTGTATACGTCCCGGCCAATCTCCAGCCACGCCAACAGCAAGGCCTCCGTCCCGCTGACGCGAGCGGCTTGTTGGGAGGCATCTGGATCAATCCGGTGCTTGTAGGTTACACCAGCATAAGTAGGTTTTGCTACAGATTTCGCTCAGGGGTATGGTGGGGATCCCTGTATCCCGGTGCTTACCCTGCCGGTAGAGCGCAGGACTGATTGCCCCCGCACCACCGTTAGCTAAATCGTTGAGTTGCTCTGCAAGCTAAGATCGGCAAACCCTGTTCCATCGATGAGGATCCGCGTCGGCCATGATGACCGTAATGGAGTTTTTCGCCCTCAGTGCTGGGGAGTGGATGTGCCAACGCACCAGCCATCACTTGGCTTTTCGCCGCTCTGAGGGTGGGAGGTCGCGGCTACAAATTGCCACCCTTGCGGCAACCGATCCAGCAGTCATCCGGGTTTGCGAGTTGTTCAGGGTGGATCCCCGACGAGCTGTGGGAGCAGCGCGGGTGCGGTGGGATGGCGAGCAGGAGTGGGACAACGAAGAGTACAAGGGAGACGTGGTGCTGGTACCTATCCCCGATGAGACCGATCCCATGCGCGGGCAGTTGCTGCGGGATCAGGGCTACGCTGAGAAAGTACCGGTGGCCGGTACCTATGTCATGGGATCCGATGGCGCCCTTACCCTTTACACCCAGTATGAGATGACTGAGTCGGAAGAGCGCATTTGGTTTGCCAGCCCCAACTTGCGCCTGCGGGCCAGCACTGTCAAGCGGTTCGGTGGCTTCAGCATGGCTTCTTTCTGCTCCGAGGTGCGTAAACTCTCCGTCGGCCCTTCTCCCACCCCTACGGTGGCCGAATCCAGCTCTTTCCGCAGCTAGAGCGTTTTCTCCTCAACCGCAACACGGGTTGTGCCATGCACCAAGTCTTGGATCTGGGGATTAACCTGCTCCACGCCAATCAACACCAGGCCGACCACAACCGGGAGCATTTTGATGCCTGGGGAGTAACCTGTCTGAACCTCATGAGCGCGCCGGGGGCGGGTAAGACGTCTTTGCTGGAGAAAACCGTGGTCGCTCTTGCCGGCTCGCTGCGCCTGGCGGTGATCGAGGGAGACATGACGACCCAACTGGACGCGGAGCGGTTGCGTCGCTACGGGATCC
This sequence comes from Thermostichus sp. OS-CIW-33, assembly GCF_054059615.1. NCBI lineage: Bacteria > Bacillati > Cyanobacteriota > Cyanophyceae > Thermostichales > Thermostichaceae > Thermostichus > Thermostichus sp. OS-CIW-33. The sequence continues at coordinate 8,986 of NZ_JBSSCH010000003.1, read as the reverse complement.
CGGTGATTGCCATCAACACGGGGCGGGCCTGTCATTTGGATGCGGCCATGGTGGCCGGGGGCTTGCAGCAATTGGAAGCACTGCTGGATCCCCAACAACTGGATTTGCTGCTGGTGGAAAATGTCGGCAACTTGGTCTGCCCGGCGGAGTTTGAGGTGGGGGAACACGCCAAGGTAGCACTGCTCAGCGTCACAGAAGGGGAAGACAAGCCTCTCAAGTACCCAATCATGTTTCGAGAGGCGGATTGTCTGCTGATCACCAAAGTGGATCTGGTTCCTGTGTTGGAGGTGGATTTGGATCGGATCCAGGCCAATATCCGCGAGATCAACCCTTCTGTGCCGATTTTTTGTCTTTCTGCCAAGACGGGTGACGGGCTGGAGCCCTGGCTGGGCTGGATCCGAGAGCAGATTCTCCTTGCCCAACGCCGACGGCAGCCGCAGTGAAGGGTATCATACTGAGCATCTAGCCGTGGAACTCTCCTCACCTGAGCTGGCCAGGCAGGGGATGAGTTAGCACCTCTGGCGGGTCAATTTGCAGATAACTTGTGTGGATGGAAAATCCCGGCTATGGCCAATTTAAGTGACTTTGTACAGGGCATTGAGCAGTTGATCGAGCTGGCTCAGAAGCTGGACGAGAAAAAGCAAAGTGGAGAGCTGCGAACCGAAGTCCGCATCCAGGCCCGTCCTCTGGGCAGTTCTATTCCTCCTTCCGGCTCCATCCCCCGCCGCCGCAGCCCTGCCCAAACGGGGGATCCCCCCTGGAGCAGCGAGCCCCAAGTGATGTCTGCGGTTCGCTTCCAGGAACCGTCCAAGGCCGCTGTGCCCGACCCGCCAGCAACTTCTGCCGACCGCCCAGAGTCTTGGGCTGGGCCACGCCTCAAGGATGTGGGGGGACTGAGGGAACAGCTCCAAGCGCTGCGGGAGATGGTGGAGATCCCCCTCAAGCGGCCCGATCTGCTGGCCAAGCTGGGGTTGGATCCGCCCCGCGGCGTGTTGTTGGTAGGCCCCCCCGGCACCGGCAAAACCCTGACGGCCCGCGCCCTGGCCGAGAGCCTGGGGGTGAACTACATCGCCATTGTCGGCCCGGAGCTGATCGGCAAGTACTACGGCGAGGCGGAGGCGCGCCTGCGGCAACTGTTTGAAAAGGCAGCCAAATCGGCTCCCTGTCTGGTGTTTATTGACGAAATCGATGCCCTAGTGCCCAACCGCGCCACTGTCGAGGGGGAGGTGGAAAAACGCCTGGTGGCCCAGATGCTGGGGCTGATGGACGGGTTTGTGGCCCAAAAGGGGATCGTGGTGCTGGCAGCCACCAACCGGCCCGAGGCTCTGGATCCGGCTCTGCGGCGACCGGGGCGCTTTGATCGGGAGGTGATCTTCAAGGTGCCGGACCGGGAGGGGCGGCGGGAGATCCTGGCCATCCACACCCGCGGCATGCCCTTGGCGGAGGATGTGGATCTGGACAGCCTGGCGGATCAGACGCTGGGCTTTGTGGGGGCAGATCTGCGGGGCCTGTGCCAGGCAGCAGCCTATGCGGCTTTGCGGCGGCAGGTGCCCGATTTGGGATCCCCCATCCCCGAGTCCCTGACGGTAACCGCAGCGGATTTTCAACAGGCTCTGCAACAGGTGAAGCCGGCGGTGCTGCGCTCGGTGGAGATTGAATCCCCGCAGGTGAGCTGGGATCAAATTGGCGGCCTGGAGCACGCCAAGCAGATTTTGCAAGAGGCCATCGAGGGATCCCTGCTGCACCCTGAGTTGTACGAGCAGGCTCAGGCCCAAGCGCCCAAGGGCATCCTCCTCAGCGGCCCCCCTGGCACTGGCAAAACCCTGTTGGCCAAAGCCATCGCTTCCCAGGCCAAGGCTAACTTCATTGCCGTCTCCGGCCCGGAGCTCTTGAGCAAATGGGTGGGATCCTCCGAGCAGGCGGTACGGGAACTTTTTGCCCGCGCCCGCCAATGTGCCCCCTGTGTCATCTTCATCGACGAGATCGACACCCTCGCCCCGGCGCGGGGAAGCTACTCCGGGGATAGTGGGGTCAGCGACCGCGTTCTGGGGCAGCTGCTGGCAGAGCTGGACGGGATCCGCCCCAGCCAGGGGGTGTTGGTGGTGGCCGCCACCAACCGCAAAGCCAGTTTGGATCCCGCCCTCACCCGGGCCGGCAGGTTGGAGCTGCACCTGAGCGTGGAGCTGCCGGATCGCAGCGGGCGACGGGAAATTTTGGCCGTTCACAACCGCAAGCGTCCCCTGGGGCCTGATGTGGACTTACAGGGGTGGGCCGAGCAGACCGAAGGTTGGAGTGGTGCCGACCTGGCCCTGCTCAGCAACCGCGCCGCCATTGCCGCCATCCGCCGCCACCGCGCCACTTCCGAGACGGTGGATGCCAAAACCCTGGTCATCCAACAGGAAGACTTCTGTCGAGCCTTTGCCGAGCTGCAGCAGCAACGCCAAGCCGGCTGATCCCAGCCTGAGGGCTATTCCCATCACGCCAGCGGTTCGGAGCACCTTCAAACTTTCAAAATCAAAAGACTGGGATCCCTTGCCATTCTGGTTGGCTGTGGGCGTGGGCTGACTCACCGCAGGTGCGGGGGGTGGGAAAGATCTTGCCGGGGTTGGCGATGTGCTGGGGGTCGAACACCTGCCGCACCCATTGCATGCTCTCCAGATCCGCAGGCGTAAACATTTCCGGCATGTAGCAGCGTTTGTCTGCCCCGATGCCATGTTCGCCGGAGATGCTGCCCCCCAGGCGCACGCAGAGCTTGAGGATTTCGCCCCCCAGTTTCTCCACCTGTTCCAGGGATCCCGGCACTGACTCGTCGTAGAGGATCAGGGGATGCAGATTGCCATCGCCGGCGTGAAACACATTGGCCACCGGATAGCCGTACTCGCGGCTGAGGCGCTCGATTTCCTTCAAGACAAAGGCTAGTCGGCTGCGGGGGATCACCCCATCCTGGACATAGTAGTTGGGGCTGAGCTTGCCCATGGCCGCAAACGCTGCCTTACGCCCTTTCCACACCCGCGCCCGCTCTTCTGGGTCGGATGCGACTTGCACCTGTCGCGCCCCATTTTTGAAGCACAGCGCCCTCACCTGTTGGCTGGCTTCTTCCACCTCCAGTTCCAGCCCATCCACCTCCACCAACAAAATGGCCGCCGCATCCCGCGGATAGTAGCCCAACTGCACCACATCCTCCACGGCATTGATGCTGAAGTTGTCCATAATCTCCAGGCCGGCGGGGATGATCCCGGCAGCAATGATGTCGGAGACGGTGGCTCCCGCCGCTTCTACGCTGTCAAAATCCGCCAGCAAAACCTGAACCTGAGCCGGGGCCTTGACCAAGCGCAGGGTAATCTCGGTGGCAATGCCCAGGGTGCCCTCGGATCCCACAAACAGGCCCACCCAATCGTAGCCGGGCATCTCCGGGAGCTTACCCCCCCAGCGCACCACCTCCCCATCCGGCAGCACCACCGTCAGGCCGAGAATGTGGTTGGCCGTCACCCCGTATTTGAGGCAGTGGACACCGCCGGAGTTCTCCGCCACATTGCCGCCGATGGAGCAAACCGACTGGCTAGAGGGATCCGGCGCATAAAAGTAGCCTTGGGCGGCCACGGCCTGGGTAATCCAAGTGTTAATAACCCCCGGCTGCACCACCATGCAGCGGTTGTCCAGGTCGATTTCCAGGATCTGCTTCATCAGGGTGGTGGCAATGACGACGCTATTTTCCACCGGCAGGGCTCCCCCTGAGAGGCCCGTACCGGATCCCCGCGCCACGAAGGGCACCTGGTAGCGGCTGCACAGCTTCACCACCTGCGCTACCTCTTCTGTTGTGCGGGGCAGCACCACCAGCGCCGGCCTTTGCCGGTAGCTGACCAGCCCATCGCATTCGTAAACCAGCAGCTCCTCCGGCTTGCTGATCACCCGCTGGGGATCCAGAATCTTTTTGAGCTCAGCCGTCAGCCTGATCCAGTCGAAGGTGAGGCCGGTCTGTAGAGGATGAGCAGAAGCGTTCGCGCTAGCGGTGCGGAGCACTTTCATGACAGTGGGCCCAGCAGGAGCTTTAGGAGGGATATTGTCACTATAGTCTTGCTGGTAACCGAGCCAGCCAACAGATAGTCCATGCAGCCCAACTCCCCCAGCGCCGAACAAATCCTCAACCAAGTGCGGCAGCTCTACGAGCTCTACCCCTTCCCCCCGCAGCCCATCGGCACTGTTCCCCCGCCAGGGTGGAATTGGCGCTGGAGTTGGCCCCAGGCCCATGCCTTTTGTACGGGATCCCATCCGGGTCGGCGCAAGGTGCGCATTCTGGATGCGGGCTGTGGCTCGGGAGTGGGAACAGAATACATTGCCCACCAAAACCCCAACGCAGAAATTTGGGCCTTTGATCTGAGCAGCCGCGCCCTGGAGATTGCCGAGGCCCGTTGTCGGGCTTCCCAGGCACCGCCGGTGCAGTTTCGCCAGCTCAACGTCTACGACATCGACCAGCTGCCGGGGCAGTTTGACTTCATCAACTGCGTGGGCGTGCTCCACCACCTGCCCGATCCGCTAGCGGGGCTGCAGGCTTTGGCCGGCAAATTGGCTCCCGGCGGGATCCTGCACCTGTTTGTATACGGCGAGCTGGGCCGCCACGAAATCCGCCTCATGCAAAAGGCCATCCGCCTGCTGGTAACGGGTTCTGAACACCAGACCCTTGCCTCGGCGGAGCAATTGCAGAGGGGTCTCCAGGTGGGCCGCCGCCTTTTCGAGATCTTGCCGGAAACCAACCGCATCCAGCAGCAAGAACGGGCCCGCTGGGCCATCGAGAACGTGGACGACGAATGCTTCGCCGATATGTACCTGCACCCCCAGGAAGTGGACTACACCATCGAGACTCTGTTTGAATTAATCCGGGCTTCCGGACTGCAGTTTCTGCGCTTTTCCAACCCGGAGTTTTGGCGGCTGGAACGGGTGTTGGGCCAGGACGAGGCCCTGCTGGCTCGGGCGGCTCAGCTGCCGGAACCGGAACGCTATCGCCTGATCGAGCTGCTGGATCCGGTGGTAGCCCACTACGAGCTGTTTCTCGGCAAGCCCCCCATCCGCCGCTGGGAATGGACAAGCCCGGAAAGTGTAGCATCGGCCATTGCCCACCTTAGCCCCTGTCTGGGCCTGTGGCCGGGGCGGAGCATTTTCAACTACGCCTACGAAGCCATCTCCCTGAGCGAAGAAGCCTTCGCCTTTCTCCAACAGGTGGACGGGATCCGCACCGTCCAAGAGATCCAGGCTGGCCTAGAGTGCCCCCTGAGCTTTGAGCAACTGCAACGCTTGCTGCGCTGGCAAGTGCTGCTGCTGGAGCCTCAAAACTCAGTCTCCTGAGAGTTTCTCGACCCCTTTCCCTTGCCTCAGCGGGACGAACCTTGGCATTTGCCCTCTTGTTCTTCTATGGCTTATCCTAGAAAGCTGTGACCTTTAGCTCTGGCCCCGCATATTCTGGGGTTGTCATCATGCCCAAAATCAAAACCCGCAAGGCAGCAGCCAAGCGCTTCCGCCTGACCGGCAGCGGCAAGTTTATGCGTCGCAGGGCCGGGCACAACCACTTGCTGGAGCACAAAACCAGCAAGCGCAAACGCAAATTGGCCGGTGTGGCCCTGGTGGACAAGCGGGATGTGGTCAATGTGCGCCTGATGTTGCCCAACACCCACTAGCCGGGATCCCGCTCGCGCCGGCAAGAAGATTTCAGGGGCTGGCATTGGCGACAGCAGTTCCGATCCCGTTAGCAGGACGGAGTGCTTCTACCCTTCAGTTTGAGTTTGTTCAAGTTCCTATTGAGTTACTGCCATGAGAGTCAAACGGGGCAATGTCGCCCGCAAGCGCCGCAAAAAGATCCTCAAGCTGGCCAAAGGCTTTCGGGGAGCTGGTTCAAAGCTGTTCCGCACCGCCAACCAGCAGGTGATGAAGGCTTTGCGCAGCGCCTACCGGGATCGCCGCCGCAAGAAGCGGGATTTTCGTCGCCTATGGATTACCCGCATCAACGCGGCCACCCGTGCCCAGGGCCTGCGTTACCACGAGTTCATCGATGGTCTCAAAAAAGCCAATATCCAGCTCAACCGCAAAATGTTGGCCCGCTTGGCTTTCCTGGATCCAGAGGCCTTTACCCAGGTGGTGGAGGCAGCGCGCCAGTCTCGCGCCTCCTGAGGAGGTTCCGACGGCTATCCAGAAGTCCTTCCTGGCAGCCATTCTGGCCCTCGCCTGCCTGGGGAGAGGGATCCCTACTGTGGCTCGTCCTTGGCCGGAGATTGTGGATTCTGGACGGCTGCGCGTTGCCGTAAAAGACAACTTGAGGCCGCTGGGGTTTCGCACTCCCCAAGGGGATCTGCAGGGGTTTGAGATCGAGCTGGCTTGTGAGCTGGGATCCCGGCTGTTGGGCTCGGCAGAGGCCGTGGAGTTGGTGCCGGTCTCGAATGTAGAGCGGCTGCAGGTGCTGGCTGACGGCCAGGTGGATTTGGCCATTGCTCAGATCGGCATTACCCCGGATCGGGCGCGCCAGGTGGAGTTCACTTCTGCTTACTATCAGGATGGCCCCAGCTTGGTTGTGGCTCGTTCCCACAACTGGGAAAGCTGGTCGGACTTGCGGGGCGGTCGCGTTGCAGTCTTGCGCGGTTCCAGCGCCATTCCCCTGCTGAATCGATACCTGCCAGGGGTGGAGTTGGTGCCTGTCGATTCCTACCGAGAAGGGGCGGAACTGCTCCTGAAAGGGGCGGTGCAGGGGTGGGCAGCAGATCGCTCGGTGCTGGCAGGGTGGCTAGCAGAGCATCCCCGTCGCGAAAGCGCTGCGGAGCCACAGTTTCAATTTCTGGGATCCCCCTTGGCAACGGTGGGGCTGGGCATTGCCATGCCCAAGGGGCTGCAGCACGCCGAATTGCGGCTGCGGGTGCGCCGAGAACTGGAGAATTTGCGGGCTGAGGGCTGGCTGGCAGAGCGGGCCAGAGCCTGGGGGTTGCCCTAAAGTTGAGGATACTCCCTACTCTTTGTCTCTCTTGGGAAGATTTCTCTCTTGAGCAGAAAGGCGGGCTCAGTGCAGAAAGTGACGTATGCCGGTGCAAACCATGGCAATACCGGCAGCGTTGGCAGCAGCAATGGAATCGGCATCGCGGATGCTCCCCCCCGGCTGGATGATGGCGCGGATCCCTGCTTGGGCAGCCATCTCCACGCTGTCGGCAAAGGGGAAGAAGCCATCGCTGGCCAAAACAGCTCCTGCTGCTTGGGATCCCGCCTGCTGGAGAGCGATCTCCGCTGCTCCCACCCGATTCATTTGTCCGGCTCCGACGCCGAGCGTCTGCCTCTGCTTGGCGACGACAATGGCGTTGGATTTCACATGTTTGCAGACTATCCAGGCAAATTCCAGATCCGCCCACTCCTCCGGTGTGGGCTGGCGCTGGGTGACCACTTGCCAAGAAGGGGGGCTGTCGGTTTGCGTCGGTTCCTGGTCGCGACAGCGTTGCAGAGCAACAGGTGAATCGGCGTCTTGCACCAGAAAGCCCCCGGCCAGGGTGCGGATTGTTTGGGCAGGCCCCACACACAAGTCCGGCAAGATCAAGACCCGCAAGTTCTTTTTGACTGACAGTAGCTCAGCCGCTTCTGGAGTGCAATCGGGAGCCACCACACACTCCAAAAAAGGCTCCACCAGCCGTCGGGCGGTCTCTGCGTCCAAGGGTTGGTTGAGGGCGACGATGCCCCCAAAGGCCGAAACTGGATCAGCAGCCAGGGCAGCCTCGAGGGCGGCAGCCGGCGATGGGCGAATGGCCACCCCGCAGGGGTTGTTGTGCTTAAGCACCACCGCCACCGCTTGTTCAGGTTGCAAGAACTCCCTCCGAGCAGAGCCAGAAGACACAGAGCCCTTCCCGTCAGTGGGCCGCGTCGCATCAGCATTGCGGAGTAACAAGGTTAACTCTGCCGCCAGGGCACGGGCCGCCTCCAGATCCAGCAGGTTGTTGTAGCTCAGCTCCTTCCCCTGCAACTGCTTAGCCCGGTGCCAGCCGGGGGCAGCCGGATCCGTCACATACCAAGTGGCAGCTTGATGGGGATTTTCCCCGTAGCGCAGGCGTTGCCACAGGATCCCTTGCAGTTGAAACCTGTCTTCAGCGGCAGCTGCGGAGGACTGGGAGGGACCTGCTAGCTCCAGGCGAGCCAGGTAGGTGACGATGGCGCGGTCGTAGGCCAGCACCTGCTCAAAGGCCCGACGAGCACACTGGAAGCGAAACGCCAGCCGCTCTGTTTCCCCATAGGCCCCGGAGAGCAGTTGCAAATACTGGGGGTACTGGCTGGGATCCGTCAGCACCGTAACGTAGGGATAATTTTTGGCTGCCGCCCGCGCCAAAGTGGGCCCGCCGATATCAATTTGCTCAAAAGCTTCCTCCAGAGACACTCCTGCCTGGGCCACTGTCTGTTCAAAAGGGTAGAAGTTGACCACCACCAGTTGGATGGGAGGGATCCCCAGCGCCTCTAGGTCTGCCCGGTCTTCGCTGCATTCCAGGCGGGCCAAAATGCCGCCGTGGATGCGGGGGTGCAGCGTCTTCACCCTTCCCCCCAAGATTTCCGGCGCGCCAGTGTGGGCAGAGACAGGGGTGACCGGGATCCCAGCTTCTGAGAGCGCCTTGGCGGTTCCCCCACTGCTGAGCAGTTGAAAGCCATGCTCTTGCACGAGGGACTGGGCCAGCGGGATCAGTCCGGTTTTGTCGGATACACTCAACAAAGCCAACGGTACAGAATCCTGTTCGCGACAGCGTTGCGCAGTAGCAAGGGGCATTGGAGGCGTTATCCAGTAGAGAAGGGCCCAGAGGAAAAAGCTGGCCGGGATACCCAGCCCAGCGCTCTCACAGCATACCCCGAAAGCTGGACCCTCTTGTCCAGCCACCTGGTTCAGACAAATCTTCAGCTAGAAATCGCAGGAGCCCCGCACTGTACCCGTAGGGTCAGTGTCGGGAGGAATGCGGAAGTTATGATAGAACCATGACCCAAGTCC